>DASYVA010000088.1 GCA_036000645.1 Candidatus Methylomirabilis sp. | reverse complement strand
GAGGCGGGGCGGCGGCGGATCACCCAGTACACGCGGTACGGGACGGTATTCCTGTCGGCGGTGCAGGGGCTGGGGATCGCCCTTGGGCTGGAGAACCAGAACGTCGGCGGCCAGCTCGTCGTCCCCCAGCCGGGGTGGGGCTTCCGCTTCACCACCACCCTTACCCTCGTGGCCGGGACCATCTTCATCATGTGGTTGGGGGAGCAGATCTCGGAGCGGGGGATCGGCAACGGGATCTCCCTCCTGATCTTTGCCGGCATCATCGTGCGGCTCCCCGAGGCCGTCGCCAACTCCTTCCGGCTCCTGCAAACGGGGGAGATGGCCATCTACACGTTCCTCTTCCTGGTGGTCCTGATGGTGGCGGTCGTGGCGGGCGTGATCGTGATGACCCTGGGGCAGCGCCGGGTGCCGGTCCAGTACGCCAAGCGGGTGGTGGGGCGCCGCATCTACGGCGGGCAGAGCACCCACATCCCGCTCCGGGTCAACACGGCGGGCGTCATCCCCGTCATCTTCGCCTCCTCCATCCTGGTCTTCCCGGCCACCATCGCCCAGTTCGTGAAGACCCCCTGGACGGAGGCGATCACCGCGGCGTTAGCCCCCGGGACCTGGCTGTACTTTGCCCTCTACGCGGCGGGCATCATCTTCTTCACCTACTTCTACACCGCGATCATCTTCAAGCCGGACGACGTGGCCGACAACATGAAGAAGTACGGGGGATTCATCCCCGGCATCCGGCCGGGCCCCAAGACGGCGGACTACATCGAAAGCGTCCTGGACCGGATCACGCTGGTGGGGGCCATCTACCTGGCCGCCATTTCGATCCTGCCCGAGACCCTGATCCTGTGGACCAACGTCCCCTTCTTCTTCGGCGGGACCTCCCTGCTGATCGTCGTGGGCGTGGCCCTCGACACGGTCCAGCAGGTCGAGGCCCACCTCCTCATGCGCCACTACGAGGGGTTCCTCAAGAAGAGCCGGCTGAAGGGGAGGACGTGGTAGGGGAGGCCCGGGAGGGCCGCCGGTGCGGCTGATCCTGCTGGGCCCGCCGGGGGCCGGGAAGGGGACGCAAGCCCAGCGCCTGAGCGACAGGCTCGGCATTCCCCAGGTCTCCACCGGGGACATCCTCCGGGCGGCGGTGGCCGCTGGGACCCCCCTGGGGCGGGAGGCCAAGGGCTACATGGACCAGGGGGCCTTGGTCCCGGACGGAGTGGTCATCGGGATCATCCGGGAGCGCCTGGCCGCCCCCGACTGCGCCAGGGGGTACATCCTGGACGGCTTTCCCCGGACCGCGGCCCAGGCGGAGGCCCTGGGGGAGACGCTCCAGGCCCTCGGAACGCCGCTCACCGCGGTCGTGAGCCTCACGGTGGACCCGGAGGAGCTGGTCCGGCGCCTGAGCGGCCGCCGGTCCTGCGGGAGCTGCGGGGCCGCCTATCACCTGGAGACCGCCCCGCCCCGCCGGGCGGGCGTGTGCGACCGGTGCGGGGGCGCCCTCCTCCAGCGGGAAGACGACCGGGAGGAGACGATCCGGAAGCGGCTGGCGGTCTACCGGGAGCAGACCGCCCCCCTGGTGGCCTACTACCGGGGGCGCGGACTCCTCAAGGAGGTGGACGGGCGGGGGGACGTGAGCGAGGTCTTCGCCCGCATCTGCCGTCTCCTGGACGCGGAAGGATAGGAACGGCCATCAAGGGGTACATCGAGCGGAAGGCGTCCTGGGAGATTGAGCTCCTCCGGAAAGCCAACCGGCTGGTGGCGGAGGCCCTGCAGGCCGTGGCCGCGCAGGTCGCGCCGGGGGTGCGGACGGTAGACCTGGACGCTTTCGCCGAGGAGTACCTGCGCAAGCGGGGGGCGCAGCCGGCCTTCAAGGGGTACCGGGACTACCCCTTCAGCCTCTGCGTCTCGGTGAACGAGGAGGTGGTTCACGGCCTCCCCTCGGAGCGGCGCCTCCGGGCCGGGGACATCGTGAGCCTGGATCTGGGGACCATCGTGGAGGGGTATTACGGGGACTCGGCCCTCACGATCCCGGTGGGGGAGGTGAGCGAGGAGGCCGCGCGGCTCCTCCGGGTGACCCAGGAGGCGCTGATGCGCGGGATCGGGGCGGTCCGGCTCGGCGGCCACCTCTCGGACATCTCCCACGCCGTGCAGACCCACGTGGAGACCCACGGGTTCTCGGTGGTCCGAATCTTCGTGGGGCACGGGATCGGGAAGGCGCTGCACGAGGACCCCCAGATTCCCAACTACGGCCCGCCCGGGCGGGGGCCGCAGCTCACGCCCGGGATGGTCCTCGCCATCGAGCCGATGGTGAACGCGGGGGGTCCGGAGGTGGAGATCCTCCCGGACAACTGGACGGCGGTGACGAAGGACCGGTCGCTCTCGGCGCACTTCGAACACACCATCGCCCTCACCGAGGAGGGGGTGGAGATCCTGACCCAGGTCTGAGGAGGGGGCGGGAGGCATGGCGAAGGAGGAGGCGATCGAGGTGGAGGGGACGGTCGTCGAGCCTCTCCCCAATGCCATGTTTCGGGTCGAGCTGGAGACCGGGCACAAGGTGCTGGCCCACATCTCGGGCAAGATGCGGATGCACTTCATCCGGATCCTGCCGGGAGACAAGGTCATCGTGGAGCTTTCCCCCTACGACCTGACCCGGGGCCGGATCATCTATCGGTACAAATAGTGGGGAGGGGGGGGCGATGAAAGTCCGGCCCTCGGTGAAGCTGATCTGCGAGAAGTGCAAGGTGATCCGCCGGAAGGGCGTGGTCCGCATCGTCTGCGAGAACCCCCGCCACAAGCAGCGGCAGGGGTAGGGAGGGGGAGCCGTGGCGCGCATCGCGGGGGTGGACCTGCCGCGGGAGAAGCGGCTGGAGGTGGCGCTCACCTACATCTACGGGCTCGGGCGCTCCTCCTCCCTGAAGATCCTCCGGGAGTCCCAGGTCAGTCCGGCGACCCGGGTCAAGGATCTGACAGAGGACGAGGTGAACCGCCTCCGGCGGGTGATCGAGGGCCAGTACCGGGTGGAGGGGGACCTCCGGCGGGAGGTCTCCATGAACATCAAGCGCCTGATGGACATCGGGTGCTACCGGGGGCTCCGCCACCGGCGAGGCCTGCCGGTGCGGGGACAGCGGACCAGCACCAACGCCCGGACCCGGAAGGGCCCCCGGCGGACCGTCGGGGCGAAGCGGGCCAAGGCGGCCGCTCCGGCCAAGTAGCCCCGGGGGTGCGGCCCCCGGAGAGGAGTGAGGCATGGTGGCACCACGGCGGCGGGCGGGACCCCGGACCATCCGGAAGGATGCCAAGAACATCGCCATCGGGATCGCCTGCGTCCAGGCGACCTTCAACAACACGATCGTGAGCATTACGGACCCTGCGGGCAACGTGGTCAGCTGGGCCAGCGCGGGGAGCGTGGGGTTCAAGGGCTCCCGGAAGAGCACGCCCTTCGCCGCGCAGACGGCGGCGGAGAACGCGGCCCAGAAGGCCATGTCTCACGGGATGAAGCAGGTCAAGGTGTACGTCCGGGGGCCGGGGGCCGGCCGGGAGGCGGCGATCCGCTCGCTGCAGGCGGCCGGGCTCGAGATCACGGCGATCAAGGACGTCACCCCCATTCCGCACAACGGGTGCCGGGCCCCCAAGCGCCGTCGGGTCTAGCCCGGAAGGCGCTGGCGGCGGGGACGCCCCACCCAAGGAGACGGAGCAGTGGCTCGCTACACGGATGCGGTGTGCAAGCTGTGCCGCCGGGAGGGCATCAAGCTCTTCCTGAAGGGGGATCGCTGCCACACCTCCAAGTGCGCCATCGACAAACGGGGGTATGCCCCCGGGGAGCACGGGCAGCGGCGGATCAAGCGCTCGGAGTACGGCCTCCAGCTCCGCGAGAAGCAGAAGATGAAGCGGATCTACGGGGTGCTGGAGGGCCAGTTCCGCCGCTACTTCCAGATGGCCACCCAGCAGCGGGGCGTCACAGGCGAGAACCTGGTCCGCCTCCTCGAACAGCGGCTGGATAACGTGGTCCACCGGCTCGGGATCGCCCCTTCGCGCGCGGCCGCGCGCCTGCTCGTCCGTCACGGCCACATTCAGGTGAACGGGCAGAAGCTGGACATCCCCTCCGCCCTGGTCCGGGTGGGGGACGTGGTGCAGGTGCGGCCGAGCAGCCGGGAGCTCACGGCCATCCGCCAGGCCCTGGAGTCGGCCAGGAAGCGGCCGACCCCCGCCTGGCTGGAGGTGGACCCGGAGGGGCTGAAGGGAACGGTCCGGAGCCTCCCGACCCGGGAGGACGCGGCCTTGCCGGTGGAAGAGCATCTCATCGTGGCCCTCTACTCCAAGTAGGCGGCGGGCCGGGCTCCCCGCTCTCGGGCGGGCCGACGTCGCCGGGCGTCGCCCCTCCGAGGGGCGGACGGGCAGGGCGGCGGGGGCCTGAGGAGGTTGTGGATGTTGCAGAAGTTCAGGGGCTTCCAGAAGCCCAAGCGGCTGGAGTGCGAGCTGGAGACCCTCACCAGCACGTACGGCAAGTTCATCGCCGAGCCGCTGGAGCGGGGGCTCGGGCTGACGTTGGGCAATTGCCTGCGCCGGGTCCTCCTCTCCTCCATCGAGGGAGCGGCCGTGACCACCCTCCGCGTCCCCGGCATCTTCCACGAGTTCTCCTCCATCCCGGGGGTGAAGGAGGACGTCACGGACATCATCCTGAACATCAAGGGGCTGCGCTTGAAGCTGCTGGTGGACCACCCCAAGACCCTGGCGCTGAAGGCGACGGGGGCGGGGGAGGTGCGCGCCGCCCAGATCCTCACCGACGCCGACGTGGAGATCCTGAACCCGGAGCTCTTCATCGCGACGCTCGACAAGGACGGGAAGCTGGAGATGGAGCTGGAGGTTCAGCGGGGACGCGGCTATGTCCCGGCGGAGCGGAACAAGCGGGAGGGGCAGGCCGTGGACGTGATCGCCGTGGACGCGATCTTCTCCCCCATCCGCCGGGTGAACTTCCAGGTCGAGGACACGCGCGTCGGTCAGGCGACCGACTACAACCGGCTCATCCTGGAGGTCTGGACCGACGGCTCCGTGCTCCCCCAGGATGCCCTGGCCTACGCGGCCAAGATCCTGAAGGACCACCTCACCATCTTCATCAACTTCGAGGAGGAAGCCGAGCTCGAGGAGCCGGTGGTGGATGCGGCGCGGGAGCAGATGGTGGAGAACCTGAACCGCAGCGTGGACGAGCTGGAGCTCTCCGTCCGCTCCGCCAACTGTCTGAAGAGTTCGAACATCCGGTACATCCACGAGCTGGTCGTGAAGACCGAGGCGGAGATGCTGAAGACCAAGAACTTCGGGCGCAAGTCCCTGAACGAGATCAAGGAGATCCTCGAGGGGATGGGGCTCCGGTTCGGGATGAACCCGGCCGAGTTTCCGCCGGGGGCCGGCGTCCGGAAGCAGGCGGAGTAACCACCATGCGGCACCGCAAGGCACGGCGCAAGCTGGGGCGGACGACGGAGCACCGGGAGGCGCTCCTCCGGAACCTCGCCACGTCCCTGCTGCTCCACGAGCGCATCATCACCACCCAGGCGAAGGCCAAGGAGCTGCGGAAGATCGCCGAGCGGATGATCACCCTGGCCAAACGGGAGGACCTGCACGCCCGCCGGCAGGCGGCCGAGGTGGTCCAGGACGAGCGCGTCCTCAAGAAGCTCTTCGACGCCCTCGGGAGCCGGTATCGGGGGCGCAATGGCGGCTACACGCGGATCACGAAGCTGGAGTACCGGATGGGGGACGGGGCGCCGCTGGCGGCGATCGAGCTGATCGGGGCGGAGGTCGCCGAGCGTGCCCGGCCCGCCCGGAAGGGCCGGGAAGGGGGTGCCGGGGCGCCGGCCGGGGCGGAAGGGGAAGCCCCGGCCGCGGTCGGCGCCGCTGGAGAGCGCACTCCGGCTGCCTCCTCCGCTCGGGGCGAGGGCCGGTCGGGCCGCCGCCGGCGCCGCCGCCGGGAGGGGCCACGCGCCGCTCCGGTCCCGCCCGCTGCCGCTGCGGCTGCCGCCGCCGAGTAGGCACGATCCCGGTGGGAGGAGGGGCCCGCCCTCCCCGGTCCGCGCACCGGGGGGGGCGGTCCTGCTCGCGGGGTTTTGCCTTGCCAGCCGCGGTGTCCCTGCCGTATCCTCTCCTCAGATGTCCCTTGGCCGGGCCGGCTGCCCCTGGCCCGTCCCTCCCCGCACCTCCGGATGTTCCGGCGCCGGGGTCCTCCGGTTGGGCCGCCGTGTCCCCCGACGCGCCCATCAAACGAGGCGATCCATGAAGGGATTCGACACCGCCAGGATCCGGAACGTGGGACTGCTGGGCCACGGGGGGGATGGGAAAACCTCCCTCACCGAAGCCATCCTCTTTGCGACCGGGTCGCTCCCCCGGCTCGGCCGGGTCGAGGACGGGACCACCAGCACGGATTTCGAGGAGGACGAGGTCAAGCAGCAGAAATCCATCAACGTGGCCGTGGCGTTCTGCGAGTGGAAGGGGCACCGGATCAATCTGGTGGATACCCCCGGGTTCTCCAACTTCCTGGCCGATACCCGCGTGGCGGTGCGGGTGCTGGATACCGCCTTGATCCTGATGAGCGCCGCCTCCGGGGTCAAGGTGACCACCACCAAGGTCTGGGGCTACGCCGAGGCCGAGGGCATCCCCCGCGTCCTCTATGTGAACAAGATGGACCGGGACCGGGCCAACTTCTCCCGGGTGCTGGAAGACGCCCGCAAGAACCTGAGCGCGCACGCCACCCCGGTGATCCTCCCCATGGGGGCAGAGGCAGCCTTCCGGGGGGTCGTCAACCTCCTCACCATGCGGGCGCTCACCTCGACGCCCGATGGCACCGGGAAGGTCGCGGAGGGGCCCATCCCGGCCGAGCTCGCCAAGGAGGCGGAGACAGCCCGCCATGCCCTCCTGGAGCAGGTGGCGGAATCGGACGATGCCCTCCTGGAGAAGTACCTGGAGGCAGGGACCCTGGAGGAGGCGGACCTGAAGGCGGGGCTCCGGCGGGCCATCCTGCTGGGGAAGCTCATCCCGGTCTGCTGCGGCTCCGCCACCAAGGTGATGGGGATCCAGGCGCTCCTGGATTTCATCGCCGACTACCTCCCGAGCCCCGCCGACCGGTTCCCGGTGGAGGGGACCGACCCGAAGACCCAGCAGCGGGTGAGCCGCCCCCCCCGGGAGGAGGCCCCCCTGGTGGCCCAGGTCTTCAAGACCTTTGCCGACCCCTATGCCGGCAAGATCTCCCTGGTCCGGGTCTACAGCGGCGTCCTGAGCGCCGACGCGGCGGCCTACAACGCGACCCGGCAGGTGAAGGAGCGCATCGGCCAGTTGGCCCTGGTCCGGGGGAAGGCCCAGACGCCGGTCCCGGCCGTGGGACCGGGGGAGATCTGCGCGCTGGTCAAGCTGAAGGAGACTGCCACCGGGGACACCCTGGCCGACGAGAAGGCGCCCCTGCTGCTCACGCCGATCGTGCTGCCGAACCCGGTCATCTCGTACGCCATCGCCCCGAAGTCGAAGGGGGACGAGGAGCGGATGAGCGTGGCGCTCGCGCGGCTGCGCGAGGAGGATCCGAGCCTGCAGGTCGGCCGGGACCAGCAGACGAGGGAGACCCTCATCTCGGGGATGGGGCGGCCCCACATCGAGGTGGCCGTGGAGCGCCTGCGGCGGAAGTTCGGGGTTGAGGTCCAGATGCAGAAGCCGCGCGTCCCGTACAAGGAGACGATCCGGGGGACGGTCCAGGCCCAGGGGAGGTACAAGAAGCAGACGGGGGGCCGAGGGCAGTACGGCGACTGCTGGATCAAGCTGGAGCCCCTGCCCCGCGGGAAGGGGTACGAGTTCGTCAATCAGATCGTGGGCGGCGTGATCCCCAAGCAGTTCATCCCGGCGGTGGAGAAGGGGATCGTGGAGGCCCTGGAGAGGGGGGTGCTGGCCGGCCATCCCGTCGTGGACGTGCGGATCTCCCTCTACGACGGGTCCTACCACAGCGTGGACTCCTCGGAGATGGCCTTCAAGATCGCCGGCTCGTTGGGCTTCAAGAAGGCCGCGGCCCAGGCCACCCCGGTCCTGCTGGAGCCGATTATGACCGTGGAGGTCGTGGCACCGGACGAGTGCGTGGGGGACATCATCGGGGATCTGAACAGCCGTCGGGGGCGGGTGATGGGCGTGGAGGGCCGCGCCCGGAACCAGGCGATCAAGGCCCAGGTGCCGCTCGCGGAGATGCTGGAATACGCCCCCCAACTCCGGTCCCTCACGGCCGATCGGGGGGACTACACGATGGAGTTCTCCCACTACGAGGAGGTCCCGCCTCCCATCCAGGAGCGGGTCGTGGCGGAGGCGAAGAAGGCGGCGGGGGAGGGGGGAGAGGAACCGTAACGACTTTTTCCCCTTGTCGCCGGCCCCGCGTCCTGATACACTGGACGTGGTCGAAAAAGTGGGCCCGCTGCCCACTTTTTCTTTTGTGGAGGCGGCGGTGAGGGGTCCTGACGCGGCGTTGCTCGCGCGGCTCCGGGCGGTGGTAGACCCGGTCCTCCGGGGGGAGGGGTGCGAGCTGGTGGACCTGGAGTTCCGCCGCGAAGGGCAAGGCTGGGTCCTGCGGGTGCTCATGGACAAGCCGGGCGGGGTGGGGCTCGCCGATTGCAAGCGGGTGAGCGAGCAGGTGGGGGACCTCTTGGATGTGGAGGACTTGATCCCCCACGCGTACACCCTGGAGGTCTCCTCCCCCGGCGTGGAGCGGCCGCTCACTCGGCCGGAGGACTTCGTCCGCTTCGCCGGCCTGCCGGTCCGGGTGTCCACCGTCGCCCCGGTGGACGGGCAGCGGCACTTTGTCGGGATCCTCCGCGGGTGCGAGGGGGAGGTCGTCCTGCTGGAACTTCCGGGACCGCGCCTGGTCCGGATCCCACGGGGCGCCATCGACCGGGCCCGGCTGCGGTTCCCGGGGGAGCGCAGCGGTCCGGGGCTTGCCGGAGGTACCCGGCGACGCTAGACTGAAACGGCCGAGGGTCGGAGGGACGCGATGACGGCGGACCTGCAGCAGGTGATCGAGCAGATCGGACGGGAGAAGGGGATTGAGCGCGACGTCCTCATCGACACGGTGGGGGCGGCCCTCCTCTCCGCGGCCCGGAAGACGCTGGGGGCCTACGATCTGCGGATCGAGTTCGACCAGGGGACCGGGACCTTCCGGCTCTCCAAGGTCCAGAAGGTCGTGGAGGAGGTCGTCAACCCGAAGGTGGAGCTTGGCCTCGAGGAGGCCCGGGGCGTGAGCCCCGAGGCCCAGCTGGGGGACGAGGTCAAGAGCGAGATGCCGATGCCGGTCCAGGGCTTCAGCCGCATCGCCGCCCAGACGGCCAAGCAGGTCATCATCCAGCGCGTCCGCGAGGCGGAACGGGACTCGGTGTACAACGCCTTCAAGGGCAAGGAGGGGGAGCTCATCACCGGCCTCGTCCAGCGGGTGGTGAAGGGGAACGTCATCGTCAACGTCGGGAAGGCCGAGGCCATCCTGCCCCCGCGCGAGCAGCTCGCCCGGGAGGACTACCGGCCGGGGGACCGGATCCGGGCCTACATCCTGGACGTGAAGAAGGTCCCCAAGGGCTCCCAGATCGTCCTCTCCCGCACGCACCCGGGGATGCTGATGCGCCTCTTCGAGTTGGAGGTCCCCGAGATCGCCGAAGGGGTCGTGGAGATCCGCGCGGCCGCCCGGGAACCGGGGGAGCGGGCCAAGATCGCCGTCCTCTCCCGGGATCCCAACGTGGACCCCGTCGGGGCCTGCGTGGGGTACCGCGGGTCCCGCGTCCAGGCGGTCGTGCGGGAGCTGCAGGGGGAGAAGATCGACATCATGCCCTGGCGGGAGAACCCCGTGGACTTCATCAAGAGCGCGCTGCAGCCGGCCGAGGTCAGCACGGTCTACGCGAACGAGGAGGCCCACACCCTGACGGTCGTGGTGGCCGACGAGCAGCTTTCTCTTGCCATCGGCAAGCGGGGCCAGAACGCCCGACTCGCCGCCAAGCTGGTCGGCTGGAAGGTGGACATCAAGAGCCGGGCGGAGCTGGAGCGGGAGCGCGCGGCGGCCGCCGCCTACGCCGCGGCCGAGGCGGCGGTCCCGCTCACCGCCCTCCCCGGGATCGGGGAGAAGACGGCCGAGCGGCTCACGGAGGCCGGCTTCGGCACCTTGACGGCCCTGCGGCAGGCAACCCTCGAGCAGCTGACCGCCGTCAAGGGGATCGGGGCGAAGACCGCCGAGAAGATCCTCCAGGTGATCCGGGAGTACCGGGTGGTTGTCGAGGCGGCGCCGGAGCCCGTCGCCGAAGTCGCTGCCCCGGCGCCGCAGGAGCCGGCTGCCGCCGAGGTCGCCGGTCCGGCGGAGGAGGCGGGGGTGACCGAGGGGGGGGAGGCTCCCTCCCAGGAGCCGGAAGCGGCGGGGGATTCGGCGGAGGTGGTTCCGGCGGCGGAAGGGGAGGAAGGGGCGGGCCCGCGGGCCGGGGGCTAAGTGGCTTCGCCGGCGCCGCCGCGTCGGACCTGCATCGGGTGCCGCGCCGTGCGGCCGCAAACGGCCCTGGTCCGATACCGACGGGGCCCGGGGGGCCTGATCCCGGACGTGGATCTCGCGGGAGGTGGGCGGGGAGCCTACACCTGCCCGGACCCCGCGTGCATCGGGCGCGCCGTGGCGCGGCGGGGCTTCGCTCGGGTGCTTCGCGGCGACGTGGGCCGCCTGACCACGCAGGGGGTGCTTCAGGCAGTGGTCGAAGCGGTGCGAGGGAAGGTCAGCCGCCTCCTGGGGCTGGGTCGCCGGGCCCGCCGGGTCGCCGCCGGCCACGAGGCGGCGGAGCGGGCCCTGAAGGCGGGGGAGGCGGCGCTCCTCTTGGTCGCCTCCGACGCTGGAGCGAGCGAGGCCAAGCGCTGGGAGCGCCTGGCGTCCCTGCGCGGGGTCCCGATGGTCTCTCCCCTCGCCGCTGCGGGCCTGGGGGAGGCGCTCGGGATGCCGCCACGGGCGGTGGTGGCGGTCACCGACCCGGACCTCGCGCGCGGCCTCCTGGAGGTGCTGTCCAAAAACGTTCTGCCGGCGCCGCGGGCGGGTGAGGGCAAGGAGTGAGCAGTGAGCGGGCCGGCCGCAGAGGGGGAGGTGGTCAGCGTGCCCAAGATCCGAGTTTCTGAGCTGGCGAAGGCCGTGGGGAAGTCGAACGCGGAGGTGCTGGCCCTCCTCCAGGCAGGCGGGATGGAGGTGAAGACCCACGGCAGCGCCGTGGACGAGGCGGCGGCCCGCGCCGTCCTGGCAGGCAAGAAGGGGGGCAAGCCGGCCGCGAAATCGACGGGCGCCGGGACCCGGGCCAAGGGCGAGCCGACTGCGACGAAGAGGACGGCGGAGGCGAAGGCCCCCTCCAAGGCGAAAGCCAAGGCTCCCCCAGCCAAGGCCCGGGCCAAGCCGCCGGCAACGACCACGACCCCTCTACCCCTCGCGACCCCCCCGACCCCGGCTGTCGAGGTCGCGGCGAAGCCGCCCGCCTCGCGCATCCTCACGCGGGGTCCGGTCCCGCGGCATGCGAAGCCGGCCCCGAGCCAGATCAGGCCCAGCGCCCCGGCGCCGGCCCCACCTGCCGCCCAGCCCCCGCAAGCCCTCACCCCACCGGCGCCGCCGGCGGCGCCCGCCAGGCCCGCGGCGCCCGCTCAGGCCGCGGCACCGGTTCAGCCCGCGGTGCCGGCTCAGCCAACGGCCCCTGCAGCGGCTAGGCCCCCAGCGCCGACGGCCCCCCCGGTCAAGCCGGGTCCCCCCGGACCCCCGACCGCAGCCCGCCCGGCCGCTCCGACGGCTCCTGGGAAGCCCGGCTTTCCGGTGGTGCCCCCCCCCAAACCGGCCGCGCCGCAGCCGGCCCGACCTGTGGGCTTCCGGATCGCCAAGCCGCCCGTGCCCGCCGCGCCGTCGCGGCCGGTCCCCCCGGGTGCCCCCGCACTGAGGCTGCCGGCCCCCGCAGCCCCTGCGGTGAAGCCGGCCGCCCCCCCGGTGGCCAAGGCCGCCGCGCCCCCCGCGGCCCCGCCCAAGCCGGCCGGTCCTCCAGCTCCCGCGCCCCCGCCGGCCACCGAGGCGGCCCCCGCCCCCCCGGCGGCGCCGCAGGTCATCAAGGTGCCCGAGAACCTCACGGTGAAGGAGTTGGCCGAGAAACTCACGAAGAACCCCAGCGAGCTCATCAAGAAGCTCATCAAGCTGGGCATTTTGGCCACCGTGAACCAGACGCTGGCCGCCGACGTCATCCGGAAGCTGGCGGCCAACTTCGGGCTCGAGGTGGAGGTGGCGCCGCCCGAGGAGCTGGAGGAGGCGGCGGTCGCCGAGGTGGAGGACCGCACGCAGCTCCGCCCCAGGGCCCCGGTGGTCACCATCATGGGGCACGTGGACCACGGCAAGACCTCCCTGCTCGACGCGATCCGGCACACCAGCGTGGCCGCCTCGGAGGCCGGCGGGATCACCCAGCACATCGGCGCCTACGAGGTGGAGATTCCGAACGGCCGGGTCGTCTTTCTGGACACGCCGGGCCATGAGGCCTTCACCGCCATGCGGGCGCGCGGCGCGCAGGTGACCGACGTCGTGGTCCTGGTGGTGGCGGCGGATGATGGGGTCATGCCCCAGACCCTGGAGGCCATCAATCACGCGAAGGACGCGAACGTCCCCATCCTGGTGGCCGTCAACAAGATCGACAAGCCGAATGCCGACCCCGGCCGGGTCAAACAGCAGCTGTCGGATAAGGGCCTGGTCCCGGAAGAGTGGGGGGGCGACACCATCTACGTGGAGGTCTCGGCGAAAAAGCGGCAGGGGATCGAGAACCTTCTGGACCACCTCCTCGTCCTGGCGGAGGTGCAGGAGCTCAAGGCCAACCCGACCCGGCCGGCCAAGGGGACCGTCATCGAGGCCGAGCTGGATAAGGGGCGGGGGCCGGTGGCCACCGTCCTGGTTCAGCAGGGGACCCTGCGGGTGGGGGACCCCGTCGTCGCCGGCCTGCACTACGGCCGGGTCCGGGCCATGGTGAGCGACAAGGGCCGCAAGGTCCAGGAGACCGGCCCCGCCACGCCGGTGGAGGTCCTGGGCCTCTCGGGGGTGCCCGAGGCGGGCGACGCCCTGCTCGCTGTGGGGGACGAGCGGAAGGCCCGCCAGATCGCCCTGGCCCGCCAGCAGAAGCAGCGGGAGCTGGCCGCGGCGCCGAAGCCCCGCGTGACCCTCGACGACCTGCACAAGCAGGTGCAGAAGGGAGAGGTGAAGGAGCTGCGGCTCATCCTGAAGGGGGATGTGCAGGGCTCCATCGAACCCCTCAAGGAGTCCCTGGAGCGCCTCAGCACCCCGCAGGTGCAGCTCGAGGTGATCCACACCGGCGTGGGCGCGATCACCGAGTCGGACGTGATGCTGGCGGCTGCCGGCAACGCCGTCATCCTGGGGTTCAACGTCCGGCCGGAGCCCAAGGGGCAGAAGCTGGCGGAGACGGAGCAGGTGGATGTCCGGCTCCACACCGTCATCTACGAGGCGGTGGACCAGGTGAAGAAGGCCATGGAGGGCCTGCTCGAGCCCCAGTACGTGGAGCGGCACGTGGGGCGCCTGGAGGTGCGCAACACCTTCAACGTCCCCAAGGTGGGCACCGTGGCCGGCTGTTTCGTCCAGGAGGGGAAGGTAGTGCGGGACGCCACCGTCCGGCTGGTCCGGGACGGCCGGGTCGTCCACGAAGGGAAGGTGGCCTCCCTGCGCCGCTTCAAGGACGACGTCCGGGAGGTCACCACCGGATACGAGTGCGGCGTCGGGCTCCTGGGCTTCGGCGACATCAAGGTGGGAGACATCATCGAGATCTACGACCTGGAGGCCGTGGCCCCCAAACTGTGAGGGTGGTTCCATGGTGGTGGGCACCTGCGTGGTCGAGCTGCAGATCCCCGACAGCGGCTCCCTGAAGGGCAAGCGCCAGGTCCTCCGGAGCCTCAAGGACCGGATCCGGGCGCGGTTCAATGTCTCCATCGCCGAGGTGGACCGGCAGGATACGTGGCAGCGCGCCACGCTGGGGGTCGCGGTGGTGAGCAACGACGCCCGGCTGGTGGACGAGACCCTGAACAAGGTCATCAACCATATCGAGGGGGACCGCGACGCCCGGCTCCTGGACTACAGCATCGACGTCGTGACCCACGACTAGTGTGAGTCCGACGAATCGGAGATCATGCTCACGCGGTCGGTGGGTGCCGGGCCACATGACGAGCATCACGGTGAGGCGACGTTCGTTGGCCCGGCACTAGCCTCCGAGGTGGTATGCCCCACTCGCGCGCCCAGCGCGTCGGCGACCTGATTCGAGAAGAGTTGAGCGAGCTGCTCCTCCGGACCGTGAAGGACCCCCGGGTCGGCATGGTCACCATCACCGAGGTCGCGGTGAGCCCGGACCTGCGGGCCGCCCGGATCTACGTGATCACCCGGGCGGGGGAGGGGGTGGAAGACCAGACCCTCGCCGGCCTCCGGGCGGCGAGCGGCTTCCTGCGCGGGGAGCTCGGCCGCCGCCTCCGGCTGAAGGTGATCCCCGAGCTCGCTTTCTTCAACGACTCCTCCCTCGACCACGCCATGCGCATCGCCAGCCTCCTCCGGGGGCTCCATCCGGCAGGGGAGGACCCGGCGGATGGGTGATCTTTCCCGGATGGTGGAGACCCTCCGGGCCGTGCACCGGGTGGCGGTGCTCTCCCACATCACTCCGGAGGCGGACTGCATCGGCGCGGCGCTCGGCTGCACCCTGGCCCTCAAGGAGCAGGGGAAGGCCGCCGTGGCCTACAACGCCGACCCCCTCCCCCGGACCCTCCGCTTCCTCCCGGGGGCATCCGAGCTGGTGCGGGCCGAGCGGCTCCCGGCCCCCCTCGACTGCGTCGTGGTGGTGGACACCAGCGACCCGGAGCGGGTGGGGGGGCTCCTCGCCGGGGTGAGTGCCCCGGTGCTGAACGTGGACCATCATAAGACCAACGTGCGCTTCGGGACCCTCAACTGGGTGGCCCCGGAAGCCTCCTCGGCAGGGGAGATGGTCTACCATCTGCTCCGGGCCCTGGGGCATCCCATCTCCCCCCCGGTGGCCATCAACCTCTATGCCGCGATCCTGACCGACACCGGCTCCTTCCACTACAGCAACACCACCCCGGAGGCGCTCCGGGTGGCCGCCGCGCTGGTGGAGGCGGGGGCCGTCCCGGCCGAGATCACCGCCTCCCTGTACGACCAGCGGGACGCCGGAGAGCTGCGGCTGCTCTCTCGCTGCCTCGGGACCCTAGAGCTCAGTCGCGACGGCCAGGTGGCCTGGATGGAGGTGACCGCGGCCGACCTGGCCGAGGTGGGGCTTGCGCCGGATGCGCTGGAGGGCTTCATCAACTACCCCCGCTCCATCGCCGGGGTGGAGGTGGCCCTCCTCTTCAAGGCGCTGAGCGGCGACGGGGTCCGGGTCTCCCTCCGCTCCCGCGGCAGGGCGGACGTGGCAACGGTGGCGGCGACCTTCGGGGGCGGGGGCCACAGGAACGCCGCCGGCTGCCACGTGCCCGGGGACCTCGCGGCCGCCCGGGGGGCGGTCCTGGCGGCGGTGGAGCGGGAGCTGCGGCAGGCGGGGGGGGAGGGGCGGGGATGACGAACCGGCGCGAGTGGAGCGGCGTCCTCAATGTGAACAAGTCGGCGGGGATGACCTCCCACGACGTGGTGGACGCCGTCCGCCGCCTCTACGGGATACGCCGGGTGGGCCACACCGGGACGCTGGACCCGCAGGGGACCGGGGTGCTGCCGATCTGTCTCGGCCGCGCCACCAAGATCGCCCAGTACCTGATGGCTGCCGACAAGGAGTACCAGCTCACCATGCACCTGGGGGTGACCACCGACACCCTGGACGCGGACGGCAAGGTGCTGGAGGAGAAAGACTGGTCCCACGTGACCCGGGAGCAGCTGGAGGCGGCGCTCACCCGCTTCCGGGGGGAGATCCAGCAGATCCCCCCCCTCTTCTCGGCCAAGAAGGTCCAGGGGGAGCGCCTGTACCGTCTGGCCCGCAAGGGGCAGGTGGTGGAGCGGGCTCCCGTGACCGTCACGGTGTACGACGTGAAGTGCACCCGCTTCGAGCCCCCCGAGGTCGACCTCTGGGTCAGGTGCGGGAAGGGGATGTACGCCCGGACCCTCTGCGACGACGTCGGGCGCGTCCTCTCCTGCGGGGCCCACCTGGCCCGCCTCACCCGCACGCGGTCCGGCCGCTTCGAGGTGAAGGATGCCCTGACCCTCACGGAGCTCACGGAGCGGGTGCAGGCCGGGCTGGGCGGGGAGGTGCTGATCCCGATTGCCGAGGCGCTGGCCCACCTGCCGGCGGTCCGGGTGGCCCCGGAGGCGACCGCGGCGGTCCTGCACGGCGGGGCCATCGCCGCCGCGGCCGTGGTGGCCTTCCCGCCCGACATCCGCAAGGGGGCCCTCGTCCGGGTCCTGGGGTTCCGGCGGCAGCTCCTCTCCCTGGCCCGGGTCGCCCTGGACTCCGCCGACTTCGCCGCCACCGACCCCCGCCGGAGCGTCCTCACCTCGGTCCGGGTCTTCAGCGGGGCCGCGTGACGATGCAGGTGGTGTCGGACCTCGCCGCCCTGAGGCAGCGGCCCTTCCCCCGGATTATTTGCGGGGTGGGGGTCTTCGACGGGGTCCACCTCGGCCACCAGGCCATCCTCCGGGGGGTGGTGGCGGACGCGCGGGCGGCGGGAACGGCCGCGGTCTTCACGTTCCTGAATCACCCCCTGACCGTCCTGGCGCCCTCCCGCGCCCCGCGGCTCATTACGCCTCCTCCGCTGAAGGCCCGGATCCTGGAGGAGCACGGGATCGCCCTCAACATCGCGGTCCCCTTCACCCCCGCCCTGGCCGCCCTCTCCGCGGAGACCTTCGTCCGGGAGGTCCTGGCGGGGCAGGTGGGGGTCCGGGGGATCCACGTCGGCGACGACTTCCGGTTCGGCCGCGATCGGGAGGGAACCCCGGAGGAACTCGTCCGCCTGGGGGTGGCCCTGGGATTCATGGTCACGGTCGTCCCCGAGGTCGCGGTCGGGGGCACGCCGGTGCACTCCACGCTCATTCGGGAGCTGCTGCACCAGGGGAAGCTCCGGGAAGCCCAGACCCTCCTGGGCCGCCCTTACCTCATCCTGGGAACGATCCAGGCGGGGGCCGGGCGGGGAAAGGCGCTCGGGTTCCCCACGGCCAACCTGGACGGGGCGGACGTTCTGGTGCCGGACGGGATCTACGCCGGCCGGGCCCGGGCGGGCGGGCCCTGGCGGAAAGCCGTCATGAGCGTGGGGGTGGCCCCCACCTTCGGCGGCACGCGTCGGTGGCTGGAGGTGCACTTCCTCCCCCCCTTCAGCGAGGCGATCGGGCCGGGGGTGGAGCTGACCGTGGCGCTCCTCCACCGGATCCGGGATGAGATCCGCTTCCCGGACGCGGCGGCGCTCGTGGCTCAGATGCGACAGGACGTGGCCTTTGCGGAGCGTCTGCTCGGGGCCGAGGAGGGGTAGGGCACGGCCGGAAAATCCGTTTGCGGCGGCGTCTGTTCTATGATAGTGTATGTGCCCGAAAACATTGAAGATGCTCCGGATGGCCGGGACGCCCG
>DASYVA010000087.1 GCA_036000645.1 Candidatus Methylomirabilis sp. | reverse complement strand
GTGGTCGAGGAGGAGGCGCTGGTCCGGGCCCTGAAGGAGGGCTGGATCGCGGGGGCCGGCCTCGATGTCCTGGAGCGGGAGCCCCCCGCCCCCGACACCCCACTCCTCGGGATGGAGAACGTCCTGCTCACCCCGCACGCGGCCTTCTACTCCCTGGGGTCCCTGAGCGAGGTCAAGCGGCGGGCCGCGGCGGCGGTGGCGGCGGTCCTGCGGGGGGAGCGCCCCGAATCCGTGGTGAACCCGGAGGTCTACACCCGGGCGCGCTGAGTCGGGCCAAGGCCGGTGAGGGGCGGGCCGCCGGCGCTCCTGGTGCAGAGCGGGGGACGCGATGAAGCGGGGGTCCAGGCCGGCGCGAGTGCGCCCGCGCGTGAAAGGGCCGATGAAGGTCCTCCGCCGCGCGGTGCGCCGCCCCGAGGTCGCCGAGATCGTCACCCGGATCGGGGCCGCGGGCCTCATCGCCATCCTCCGCTTGCCGGATATGGGCGGGGCGGTGGGGGCTGCCCGGGCCCTCCGGGAAGCCGGGGTGTCGGCGCTGGAGGTCACCCTGACCACCCCGGAGGCGCTGCGGGGGTTGCGCCCGCTCCGGGAGGCCATGGGGCCCGACGCCCTCCTGGGTGTGGGGACTGTCGTCGATGTGCCGGCCGCCCGGGCCGCCCTGGAGGCCGGCGCCCAGTTCCTGGTGACCCCCATCCTGGATCCCGGCGTCATCGCCCTTGGCGCCCGGCAAGGGATCCCGGTCCTGCCGGGCACCTTCACTCCCACGGAGATCTACCGCGCGTGGAGCATGGGCGCCCCGCTCATCAAGGTCTTCCCGGCCGGCGTCGTGGGCCCCCAGTTCTTCCGGGATATGCGCGGCCCGTTCCCGCAGATCCGCCTGATCCCGACGGGGGGGGTCACCCTCGAGAACGTGGGGGCGTTCATCGCTGCCGGCGCGGCGGCAGTGGCGGTCGGGGGACAGCTCGCCGATCCCCGCCTGGTGTCGGCCGGACGGTGGGACGAGATCCGGAGCCGGGCGCGGGCCTTTCTGACGCTCATCCGGCGGGCCCGGCAGGCCGTGGTGGCGGGGGCCTGAGGGCCGGGGGAGGGGCATGCCCGATCCGGCGCTGGACCTGGCCACCCTCGGGGAGGTGATGATCCGCCTCTCCCCGAGGGGGCACGCCCGCCTGGAGGCGGCGGACAGTCTCGAGGTCATGGTGGGGGGGGCTGAGGGGAACGTGGCGGTCGGGGTCGCCCGGCTCGGCTTGCGCGCCGCCTGGATCTCCAAGCTCCCCCGGGATCCCTTCGGCCGCCGGGTGGTGGGAGAGCTCCGACGCCACGGCGTGGACACCTCCCGGGTCGTCTGGGTCCCCGAGGGGCGGGTCGGGATCTATTTCTTCGAGCAGGGAGCAGCCCCCCGCCAGAGCCAGGTCATCTACTACCGGGCCGGCTCGACCGTCACTACTCTCGAGGAGGAGGAGGTGGACTGGGCCTTCCTTGCCTCGGCTCGGGTCATCCACCTGACCGGCATCACACCAGCCCTCGGCCCCCGCCCCCGAGCCCTTGTCTTCCGGGCGGCCCGGGAGGCCAAGGCGGCGGGGCGCCTGCTCTCCTTCGACCTGAACTACCGCGCGCGCCTCTGGCGGCCCCAGGAGGCCCGGGAGGTCGCGGAGGCGCTCTACCCGCAGGTGGACGTGGGGTTCGCCAGCCTGGAAGATGCCCGGGCGGTCTTCGGCGTGGAGGGGGGGCCGGAGACGGTCGCCGGGGCCCTCCGGGACCGCTATCGCCTCCCGCTTCTCATCCTGACGCTGGGCCCCGGAGGGTGCGTGGCGGTGGGGGACGGTCTCTCCCGCCCGACCCGGCACCTCCCGGTCCAGGAGGTGGACCCCCTCGGAGCCGGGGATGCGTTCGCGGCCGGCTTCCTCACCGGCTACCTGGCGGGCGGCATCCAGCAGGGCCTGGACCTGGGCACCGCCCTCGCGGCCGCCAAGGTGGTGACGCCGGGGGACTTTTGCCTCTCCACCCGGGAGGAGATCGAGCGGATGCTCAAGGCCGGGGGCTCAGAGGTCCAGCGGTAACTTCCCTGGCCCCGCCGGTCTGGCCCTCGCTCCACCAGTGGCAACCTGTTGATTTTTCAGGGTCGGACGCGAGCCTATTTCCGATTGACAGCCCCCCGGCCCGGCAGTAGCATTTCCCGCGTGATCGGGCGGCCCGCCGGCCGCCTCAGCCAGAGGAGGAGTGGACCGCAGCCCTCGATGAACGATCTCAAGAGCTCTCACCGGAAGGTTTCCCTCCCGGCCGGCCGCCACATCCAGAACCTCTTTGGCCGTCACGACGAGTACATCCGCCTGGTGGAGAACGCCCTCAACGTCCGCCTCACCACCCGCGAGGGCCTGCTGACCATCGCGGGAGAAGAGGAAGAGGTGGGGATCGCGGAGCAGGTCATCCACGAGTTGACCAGCATCCTGGAGGGGGGTGGCTCCCTCAGCAGCCAGCAGGTGCGCCTGGCGCTGCGCCACGTGGGGCGGCAGGACCTCGAGGGGTTCAAGGCGGTCCAGAACGACTTCATCGAGGTCTCCCCCAAGAAGCGGCCGGTCCGGCCGAAGAGCGCCGGCCAGAAGGGCTACATTGACGCCATCCGGCAGCACGACATCGTCTTCGGCATCGGGCCGGCCGGCACCGGGAAGACCTACCTGGCCATGGCCATGGCCGTCTCGGCCCACCTCCGGCGCGAGGCCAATCGCATCATCCTGACGCGCCCGGCGGTGGAGGCGGGGGAGCGGCTGGGCTATCTGCCCGGCACCCTGTACGACAAGATCAACCCGTACCTCCGCCCCCTCTACGACGCCCTCTACGACATGCTCGAGACGGAGCGGGCGAACCGCCTCATCGAAATGGGGGTCATCGAGATCGCGCCGCTCGCCTTCATGCGGGGGCGGACCCTGAACGACTCCTTCATCATCCTGGACGAGGCCCAGAACACCACCTCCGAGCAGATGAAGATGTTCCTCACGCGCCTGGGGTTCAACTCGAAGACGGTCATCACCGGGGACATCACCCAGGTGGACCTCCCGCCGGGCCGGGTCTCCGGCCTGATCCAGGTCCGGACCGTCCTCCGGGACATCGAGGGGATCAAGTTCGTCTATCTCAAGGAGGAGGACGTGGTCCGGCACGAGCTGGTCCAGCAGATCATCCGGGCCTACGAGGAGCACCACACGTCCCCCGGGGACCCCCTCGCCCGCCGGCCGGACCCGGCCCGCGGGGAGCGGGAGGCCCCGGACCTCGGGTAGGCCTCCGGCTGCCGTGAAGGACAAGGAGTGATGGCCCAGACGAGCTCGGCGCTCAAGGAGAACGGAGGCCGCAAGGCCTCCCCCAGCCACCACCGCTACCACCGGACCCCCATGCGGGGCCTCTTCCAGGCGGCGGAGGAGGAGCCCCGGATCCTCCGACTCGGCGGACTGCTCTGCGTCCTCCTCACGACCCTCCTCCTGGCCTCTGCTGCCCCATGGATCACCGGCCCGTTGGCCCTGGTGGGACAGTTTCTGTTCTCCGCCTTCGTCCTGGGCGCCCTGGCCTTTTACATGGTGCGCCTTCAGCCGCGGCAGTGGCAGAGCCCCAAACACCTCACCCTGCTGGCGACCGTCGTCCTCATCACTCTCCTGGTCATCCGGGGGGCCGCCGTCCTCACGAAGGCCATGGCGACCCACTTCCCGGTGGTCCCGCAGGCATCCTTCGAGTACGCTCTGCCCGTCGCGGTCGGAGCGGTCCTCCTGGCCGTCCTCTTCAACCCCCGGGTCGCCTTCGCCGGCTCGCTCGCCATCAGCCTCCTCGCCGCGCTGATGGTGGGGATGAGCCTGAAGTTTTTCCTCTTCGCCATGGTGGGCGGGCTGGTGGGGGTTTTCGGCATCCCGCCGGTCCAGGATCGGAGCACCTTCTTCAAGGCCGGCTGCTGGGTGAGCGTGGCGAACGCCTACAGCCTGGTGGCGTTTGCCTTTCTCGAGGGGGGGTTCCTGCAGCTGCCCGTGGAGGTGCTGGCCGGTCTGGCCAGCGGGATCCTGACGGCCGTGATCGCCTCCGCGCTCCTGCCGGCCCTGGAGCGCCTCTTCGACACGGCGACCGACCTCCGGCTGCTGGAGCTTTCGAACATGACCAACCCGCTGCTCCGGCAACTGATCATGACGGCCCCCGGGACCTACCACCACAGCATCATGGTCGGGACCCTCTCCGAGGCGGCCGCCGAGGCGATCGGGGCCAACTCCCTCCTCTGCCGGGTGGGGGCCCTCTACCATGATGTGGGGAAGGTCCGGAAGCCGGCGTACTTCATCGAGAACCAGCCCGAGGCGCTCGCCCGCCACAGCGAGCTGAACCCCCGGATCTCCAGCCTCATCATCACCTCCCACGTGAAGGATGGGATCGTGTTGGCCCTGGAGCATCGGCTCCCGCCGGCCATCGTGGACCTGATCCCCCAGCACCACGGGACCCGGTTGGTGAAGTACTTCTTCGAGAAGGCGAAGGAGGCTCACGACCCGGACATGGGGGAGGTGGACGAGGGGGACTACCGGTACCCCGGGCCGAAGCCCCAGAGCCGAGAGGCGGCGATCCTGATGCTGGCCGATGCCGTGGAGGCGGCGGCCCGCACCCTGAACGACCCGACGCCGGCTCGGATCCAGGGAGTCGTCCAGCGGATCATCAATACGATCTTCATCGAGGGACAGCTCGACGAGTGCGACCTCACCCTGAAGGATCTGCACCTCATCGCCAAGGCGTTTATCCGCATCCTGACCGGGATGTATCACCACCGGGTCGATTACCCCGGCGTCCAGCTCCAGGACTTCGCGAAGAAGCGGGCGACGGATGGGGATCCAGGTCCGAAACCTCCAGCGGGCGAGAAGGGTGCCGACGTCCCGGCTGCGAAGCGTGGGCCGGAGGACATTAAGCGCCTTGGGCTGTCCTGAGGCCGAGGTCGGATGCCTCCTCGTCACGGACCGGCGCATCCGCGCGCTCAACCGCCGCTACCGGGGTGAGGATACGCCGACGGACGTCCTGGCCTTCTCCCAGCGCGAGGGGGGCGGGCCGCCCGGGCAGCCCGGCCTCCTCGGGGACGTGGTCATCTCCGTGGAGACCGCTGCCCGCCAGGCCGCCCGGGCCGGGCACTCCCTCACGCGGGAGGCGGCCCTCCTCCTCATCCACGGTATTCTCCACCTGCTCGGGCACGACCACGCCAGGGCGGTCGAGCGCCGCCGGATGTGGGCGCTGCAGCGGCGGCTGCTCCGCGAGGCGGCGACGGACCTGCGCTAGGCCGGCGGCTAGCGGCCCTCCACGAAGAAGGTCAGGAGCCGGTTGTCCTCAAACGTCACGAAGAGCTGCCGGCTCTGCTGGAATCGGAGCACCTCCAGCACCGTCCGGATGGCCTCCCGCTCCGTGTAGTCGGCCCGCTTCACGAATCCCCCGCTTACCGTAACCGCTACCCGCAACCGCGGCGCCGCGGGGTCGTAGTCCAGCTCGAACGTCCGCACGGCCGCCCGGTTCGTGTCGGCCCGCAGGAGGATCGTCCCCTCGATCCGGCCCGCCCCGCCCGCCGTGAGCAGCGCGGCGACCGCCGCTGCCACGGCCTTCCGTCTCATTTTCCCCCATCTCTGGTTCGTCGGTGCCATCCGTGCCTCCCTTCCCGGGGGCGGGTGGTGCCCCGCCGGCTTTCCTGGTAGGATACCCGCGAACGCGGCCCCGCGGGAGGCGGGTCCGCGCGGGACGGAAGATGCCGGGAAAGGGGGCGCGCACGGGCGAGCACCGGGCCGGGGTCGTCGCCATCGTCGGGCGGCCGAACGTGGGGAAATCCACCCTCATGAACCGTCTCCTCCGGCACAAGGTCTCCATCGTCTCCCCGAGGCCCCAGACGACCCGGAACCGGATCGCCGGGATCTGGACGACCGGGCGGGCCCAGGTCGTCCTCCTGGACACCCCGGGGGTTCACCGGGCGGGAAGCCTCCTCAACCGGGCCATGGTGCGGGCCGCCCTGGCGACGCTCACGGAGGTGGACGCCGTCCTCTGGATGGTGGACGCCACGGCCCCCGAGACCGACGACGACGTCCTGATCGCGGACAACTTGAAGGAGGTCGCGACGCCGGCCCTCCTGGCCATCAACAAGGTGGACCTCGTGCCGAAGCCGGCGCTTCTGCCCCTCATTGCCCGCCTCCGGACCATCCGGGAGTTCGCCGAGATCGTCCCGATCTCCTGCACGACGGGGGACAACCTGGACCGGCTGGAGGAGGCCCTGATCGGGATGCTCCCTGCCGGCCCCCCCCTCTATCCGCCGGAGCAGCTCACCGACCAGCCCGAGCGCTTCATTATCGGAGAGCTCATCCGGGAGCAGGTGTTCCACCTGCTGCACGAGGAGCTCCCCTACGCGGTCGCGGTGGAGGTCGAAATGGTTCGGGAACGCGAGGTAGGCCAGGCCCCGTTCGCCGGCCAGCCGCGGGGGGAGGAGGGGGGGGACGAGGGCCAGGAGGAGCCGGCGGGATCCCCGCAGGGGCCCGAGGCGGAGGAGGCTGCCCGGGGCGGGCGACCCCTCGTGGACATCCTGGCCACCCTCTACGTGGAGAAGGACTCCCAGAAGGGGATCGTCATCGGGGCGGGGGGCCAGACGTTGAAGCGGATCGGCGAGCGGGCCCGTCGCGAGATCGAGGGGTTGCTCGGGGCGCGGGTGTTCCTCAAGCTCTGGGTCAAGGTGCGGCCCAAGTGGCGGCAGAGCGAGGAGGAGTTGCGCCGCCTGGGCTACCTCCAGTCGTAGGGGGAGCGCGATGGCCGACTGTGTCTTCTGCAAGATCCGGGATGGGGAAGTCCCCGCGATGAAGCTCCACGAGGATGCCCGGACGGTGGCCTTCATGGACATCAACCCGCTCACCGAGGGGCACCTCCTGGTGATGACCCAGGCCCATGCCCCGACGCTCCTGGACGCGGACGAGGAGGACCTGACCGCCGTCATGCGGACCGTCCGGCGGATGGCGCGGGCGCTGCAGGCCGCGCTCCGCCCCGACGGGATCAACCTCCTCCAGGCGAACGGCGAGGCCGCCTTCCAGTCGGTCCCGCACTTCCACATGCACGTGGTCCCCCGCTGGAAGGGCGACGGCAAGGGCCTGACCTGGACGCGCACCCGGGGGGACCTGGAAAAGGTCAGGGCGACGGCCGAGAAGATCCGGGCGTTCCTCTGAAAGAGGAGGGGAGCGATGGGCAAACCCACGACGGGTGGTCTGATGCGGCGCCTCGCGGTTGCGCTTGCGCTCGTGATGCTTGCCGGGTGCACGTACACCTACCGGTGGACGCTCCCGCCGGGGGGGAGCGACCAGCAGCTCCAGGAGGACCACGCCGGGTGCGCCCGGGACGCGGAGAAGGCAGCCGAGGGCCTGGCAGGCACCGACTCGTGGACCGTGTACGAGCAGTGCATGAGCACGAGGGGATACAAGAAGGCCGGAGGAGACTGGCGGTAGCAGGACCCAACCCATGCCGCTCAAGGCCACGCAGGCCATCGTGATCGGCGGACACAACCTGGGCGAGGCGGACCGGATCGTGGTCTTCTTCAGCCGGGGGGTGGGAAAGGTCCGGGCGGTGGCGGCGGGCGCTCGGCGGATCCGGAGCCGCTTCGGCGGGTGCCTGGAGTTGTTCACCTCCGGCCGGCTCCTCTACTTCGAGCGGCCCAACCGGGACCTGCACCGGGTGAGCGAGTTCGCCATCCTGCACCCCTATGCCGGCCTGCGCGCCGATCTGGACCGCCTCGCGGCGGGCGCCTATGCGGTGGATCTCCTCCGGGGTGCGGTGGAAGAGGGGGAGCCGCCGGGGGGTCTCTTCGATCTCTTGCTCGGGATCTTGAGCGAGCTCGAAGACGGCCCGCCGTCAGCGGCCGCCCTCCGGGCCTACGAGGTGCGGCTCCTCTGCTTGTTGGGGTACCTCCCCGAGCTCACGCGCTGCGTCGGGTGCCGCCGGGCCGCCCCGCAGGCGGCGTCGGCCGCCTTCAGCCCCCGCCAGGGAGGTCTTCTCTGCTCCACCTGTCGCACCGCGGCGCCCGATCCCTTCCCCCTCGGCCCCGAGGCCCTCGGGTTCCTGCGGGGGGCCCTCCGGGCCGAGTTTCAGGCGGCGGCCCGCGCTGCGCTCCCCCCCGCGGCGCTGGAGGAGCTCCGCGCCCTCCTGCGGGCGGCCTACCAGGAGCGCGTGGGCCGGGCGCCCCGCTCGGCGACCTTCCTGGAGGCGGTGGCGGCGAGCCCGGCGCCGGCTACCGGCGAGAATCGCCGAAGCCAAGGAGACGTGCGATGACGGACTATCGGAGTATCGAGGAACGCCTGACCCGGTCGCTGTCCCTCACGCGGCGTCCCGTCGCCGTCACCTTCGCCGAGACGGCGCCGGTGGGGGTCCCCCGGTTCGCCGGCACGGAGCCGTCGGGCTGCTCCTTCTGGCGGCTCGCCGCCGCGGGGCGGACCTTCTACACCGTCCCGAGCGACCATTTCCACTGCGCGGTCGGCTCCTACACTCATACCATCCCCCTCCCGCCGGAGCGCGCCGGTGAACTGGAGCAGACGCTCGGGTTCATGACCGGGATCGGCTACGTGAGGCGGGAGGAGGTTCCCGGGATCCCGCGCCTGCCGCGGACCCCGGGAGCCGTGATCTATGCCCCGCTGGCCGATGCCCCCGTGCCCCCCGACGTGGTGCTCGTCGCGGGCCGGCCTGGGCGCCTGATGCTCCTCCAGGAGGCCGCGATACGCGCGCAGGTGGGGGTGGCGGTGGGCTTCCTCGGCCGGCCGACCTGCATGGCCCTGCCTGCCGCCCTCGCCTCCGGCGTCATCGCGAGCACGGGATGCATCGGCAATCGCGTCTACACCGACCTGGGGGAAGACGAACTCACCGTGGCGGTGCCGGGGAAGGCCCTGGCTGCCGTCAGCGAGGAGATCGGGACCATCGCCGCGGCCAACGCGACGTTAGCCGAGTATCACCGGGACCGGCGGCAGGCGCTCGCCACGGAGTAGCCGACCGGCCAGCGCTCGGCGCCGGACCCTTGACACTCTTTTCGGGGGGCAGGTATGCTTCAGGGGCCGCGCGGGCCTCCCCGGAGGGTGCATGTACTACCAGGACCTGGTTCTCGCCCTCGAGAGCTTCTTCGCCCGGAAGGGCTGCGTCATCCAGGAGCCCTACGACATCGAGGTCGGGGCGGGGACCATGAATCCCGCCACCTTCCTTCGGGTGCTCGGGCCCGAACCCTGGAACGTCGCGTACGTCGAGCCCTCCCGCCGCCCCACCGACGGCCGCTACGGCGAGAACCCGAACCGGCTGCAGCACTACTACCAGTTCCAGGTGATCCTGAAGCCTTCCCCCGACGACATCCAGGAGATCTACCTGGACTCCCTCCGGGCGTTCGGCATCGACCCCTTGAAGCACGACATCCGCTTCGTGGAGGACGACTGGGAGAGCCCGACCCTCGGGGCCTGGGGCCTCGGCTGGGAGATCTGGCTGGACGGGATGGAGATCACCCAGTTCACCTACTTCCAGCAGGCCGGGGGCATCGACCTGAAGCCGGTCTCGGGGGAGCTGACCTACGGGATCGAGCGGATCGCGATGTACCTGCAGGGTGTGGATAACGTCTACGACCTGGAGTGGACCAAGGGGGTCACCTACGGGGCCGTCCACCACAAGGGCGAGGTGGAGTGGTCCATCTATAATTTCGACGAGGCGGACATCGCGCTGCAACTGAAGCTCTTCGATCTGTACGAGGTGGAGTCCCTCCGCCTGATCGAGAAGGGGCTGGTCCTGCCGGCCTACGACCACTGCCTCAAGTGCTCCCACGCCTTCAACATCCTGGACGCGCGGGGGGCCATCAGCGTCACGGAGCGGACCCACTTCATCGGCCGGGTCCGCAACCTGGCCCGCCGCTGCGCCGAGGCGTACCTCAAGCAGCGGGAGGCCATGGGGTATCCCCTCCTGAAGGCGTGGGCGGCGGCGGGCAGGCGGCCGGCCCCCGCCCTCCGGCGGCCGGCCGGCCGCGGTCGCACGGCGCGGTAGGGGGAGACCCCGAGCCGTCCGGACCCGTTCCCCGCCCCTCTCGGGACCCCGATGCCAGCACCGACCCGAACCCGCGGACAGGCGCAGGAGCTCCTCCTGGAGATCGGGACGGAGGAGATCCCGTCCGTCTTCCTCCCCGATGCCCTCCGGAACCTTGCGGCGGCGGCCGAGCGGCTCCTGAAGGAGCACCGCCTGAGCCTCCGCGCGGCCCGCCCCTACGCCACCCCGCGGCGCCTGGTCCTGGTGGTGGAGGGACTGGCGGCCGCCCAGGAACCCGGCCGCCGCAAGGTGGTGGGGCCGCCCAGGGGGGTGGCCTTCGATGCCGCCGGCAAGCCCACCAAGGCGGCGGAGGGGTTCGCCCGGGCTCAGGGCATTCCCGTCACGCAGCTCAAGGTCGAGCCGACCGACCGGGGGGAGTACGTGGTGGTGGAGTTCGTGGACCGCGGGGCGCCCACCCGGGAGATCCTCCCGACGCTCCTGCCGCGGCTCATCACCGGCCTCCCCTTCCCCAAGATGATGCGGTGGGGGAACGCCACGGTCCGCTTCGTCCGGCCGATCCGCTGGCTCCTCTGCCTCTACGGGGGGAAGGTGGTCCCCTTCGAGATCGACGGGGTCCAGAGCGGCCCCGTGACCTACGGCCACCGGTTCCTCAGCCCGGGGCCCGCCCGGGTGCGGGACTTCGCCTCCTACCAGCGGGCGCTCGAGCGCAAGCAGGTCATCGTGGACCAGGGCCGGCGCCGGGAGCTGGTGCGGGAGCTCGCCACCCGGGCCGCCGCGAAGGTCGGCGGCCGGGCGGTCCTCGAGGAGGACCTGGTGGAGAGCGTCACCCACCTGGTGGAGTTCCCCAACGTCGTCTGCGGGGGATTCGAGCGGGAGTTCCTGGAGCTGCCCCGGGAGGTCATCATCACCCCGATGCGCAAGCACCAGCGGTACTTCCCGGTGGTGGACAAGGCGGGGAACCTCCTTCCCTACTTCGTCGCGATCAGCAACATGCGGGCCCGGGACATGGGGCTCATCCAGGCGGGGAACGAGCGGGTCCTGCGCGCCCGCCTCACCGACGCCGTCTTCTACTACCAGGAGGACCGGAAGCGGCCGCTGCCGGAGCGGGTGCCGGCCCTCAAACAGGTCATCTTCCAGGAGAAGCTGGGGACGGTCTACGACAAGACGGAGCGCCTCCGGGCCCTGGCCGGCGCCATGGCGGCCGCGGTCGCCCCCGACCTGACCGAGGCGACGAAGCGGGCGGCCTTCCTCTGCAAGGCCGATCTGACCACCAGCATGGTGAAGGAGTTCACCGAGCTGCAGGGGGTGATGGGGCGGGAGTACGCGCGGCTGGCCGGGGAGGAGGCGCGGGTCTGCCAGGCGATCGAGGAGCACTACTGGCCCCGCTACGCCGGGGACCGGGTCCCGGCCTCGAAGGTGGGGGGCTTCGTCGCGCTCGCCGATCGCCTCGATTCCATCGTGGGGTGCTTCGGGATCGGCCTCATCCCCACCGGCTCGGAGGATCCCTACGCCCTCCGGCGGGCGGCCACCGGGATCGTCCAGATCCTCTGGGACGTGGGCCTCTCCCTGGACTGCGGCCCCCTCATCCGGACCGCCCTGCAGGCCCTCGGCCCCCGCCTCAGCCGGCCGGCCGGCGAGGTCGAGCGGGAGGTGGGGCAGTTCCTGGCTGCTCGCCTCCTCGGGCTGATGGTCGAGCGGGGGATCCCGGCCGACGTGGCGGCCGCGGTGCTCCCGGCCGACAAGGCCCCGGCCGACGTGCCGGACGCGGCCCGCCGCGCGCAGGCGCTGTTGGACCTGAAGGCCTCGGCCCAGGACTTCCAGCAGCTCACGGTCGCGCTGAAGCGGGTGATGAACATCCTCCCGCCCAACTTCGCGGGGAAGGTAGAGGTGGCGGCGCTGAAGGAGACCGCGGAGCGGGAGCTGCACGGCGCGGTGACCCGGCTGCGGGACGAGGTGACGCGCCTCGTGGCGGCCCGGGACTACCTGGAGGCCCTCCGCCGGATCGCCACCCTGCGTCCCGTGGTGGATCGGTTCTTCACCGACGTGATGGTGATGGTGGAGGATCCCGCGCTCCGCACGAACCGGCTGGCGCTCCTCGCCGAGACGGCCGCTCTCTTCTCCCGGATTGCCGACTTCCGCCACCTCACCACGTCCTAGCCGCCGCGGGCGCGGCACCTCAAGGGGACTCCCGGACGCAGGGCGGCGGGATCGCCCCGCCCGGAGGGACCGAACGCATGGCCAAGAAGTACGTGTACTTCTTCGCGAAGGGCAAGGCCGAGGGCCGGGCGGTCATGAAGGACCTCCTCGGGGGGAAGGGGTCCAATCTGGCCGAGATGACCGCGCTGGGGGTTCCCGTCCCGCCGGGCTTCACCATCACCACCGAGGCCTGCGTCGAGTTCATGCGACGGAAGGGGAAGTTCCCCCCGGGCCTGTGGGAGCAGGTGCGGAAGAACCTGGCCCGCCTGGAGGAGGCGATGGGCGCGCGGTTCGGCGATCCGGAGAACCCGCTGCTGGTCTCGGTCCGCTCCGGCGCCCGGGTCTCCATGCCGGGGATGATGGACACGGTGCTGAACCTGGGGCTGAACGACCGGACCGTGCAGGGCCTGATCGCCCGATCGGGCAACCCCCGCTTCGCCTATGACTGCTACCGTCGCTTCGTCCAGATGTTCGGCGACGTGGTGCTCGGGCTCAAGCCCGAGAGCCAGGAAGAGAGGGATCCCTTCGAGGTGGCGCTGGAGCAGAAGAAGCGGGAGGAGCGGGTCACACACGACACCGAGCTTTCCGCGGGGACCCTGAAGGACCTCGTGACTCGGTTCAAGACCCTTATCCGGCAGCGCAAGGGAGTCGCCTTCCCCGAGGATCCCGAGGAGCAACTGCGGCTCGCGGTGAGCGCGGTCTTTGCGTCGTGGGATAACCCCCGTGCTGTCAAGTACCGGGAGCTGAACCGGATCCCGGCCGATTGGGGGACTGCCATCAATGTCCAGGCGATGGTCTTCGGGAACCTGGGGGAGACCTCCGCCAGCGGCGTGGCCTTCACCCGCGACCCGGCGACCGGGACGAGGCGGCTCTACGGGGAGTTCCTCGTGAACGCCCAGGGGGAGGACGTGGTGGCGGGGATCCGGACGCCGCAGCCGCTGGATGACCTGCACCGGCTCCTGCCGAAGGCCTACCGGGAGTTCACCCGGATCGCCGCGCGCCTGGAAAAGCACTTCCGGGACATGCAGGACATCGAGTTCACCATTCAGGATCGTCGCCTCTACATCCTTCAGACCCGGACCGGGAAGCGGACCGGCACGGCCGCGGTGAAGATCGCCGTGGACATGGCGCGGGAGGGGCTCATTGACCGGCGGATGGCCCTGCTGCGCGTGGACCCGCGGCAACTGGAGCAACTCCTGCACCCCATGATTGATCCCAAGGCCAAGCTGCAGCGCGTGGCGCGGGGCCTGGCGGCCTCGCCGGGGGCGGCGGTGGGCCGGGTGGTTTTCACCGCGGACGAGGCCGAGGCCTGGGCCGCCCGCGGGGAGAAAGTGATCCTGGTCCGCCTGGAGACCTCCCCCGAGGACATCGGCGGCATGCACGCGGCCCAGGGGATCCTCACCGCGCGCGGGGGGATGACCTCGCATGCTGCCATCGTAGCGCGCGCAATGGGGAAGCCCTGCGTGGCCGGCTCTGCCGACATCACGGTCCACGAGGCGCAGCGCACGTTCGAGGCGAAGGGCCAGACCGTTCGCGAAGGGGACTGGATCACCCTGGACGGGACGGCCGGGGAGGTGCTGCTGGGGAAGGTCTCCCTCATCCAGCCCGAACTGTCCGGGGACTTCGGCACCCTGATGAAGTGGGCCGACGCCGAGAGGAGGATCGGGGTCCGGACCAATGCCGACACGCCGGCGGACGCCCGGGCCACCATGAAGTTCGGGGCCGAGGGAATCGGCCTGTGCCGGACCGAGCACATGTTCTTCGAGGGGAACCGGATCGACGCCGTCCGAGAGATGATCCTCGCGGAAGATGCCACCGGCCGGCGGCGCGCCCTGGCGAAACTCTTGCCGATGCAGCGGGCGGACTTCCTGGCCATGTTCGAGGAGATGAAGGGGCTACCGGTCATCATCCGGCTCCTCGATCCCCCCCTCCACGAGTTCCTCCCCAAGACGGAGGAGGAGATGCTCGCGGTGGCGAGCGCGATGGGGGTGCCGGTGGAGCGGGTGCGGGACAAGGCCGAGAGCCTCGCGGAGTTCAACCCGATGCTGGGGCACCGGGGATGCCGCCTGGGCATCGCCTTCCCCGAGATCACCGAGATGCAGGCCCGGGCCATCTTCGAGGCGGCCTGCCGGCTGGCGAAGCAGCGCAAGAAAGTCCTCCCTGAGATTATGATCCCCCTGGTGGGGATCGGGGAGGAGTTCCGGCACCAGCGGGCCGTGGTGGACAAGGTCGCCGCGGAGGTGATGCGGGAGGCCGGCGTCAAGGTGAAGTACCTGGTGGGGACGATGATCGAGATCCCCCGGGCGTGCCTGGTGGCCGACGAGATCGCCCGCGACGCCGAGTTCTTCTCCTTCGGGACGAACGACCTCACCCAGACCACCTACGGGTTCTCACGGGACGACGCGGGAAAGTTCCTACAACAGTACCTGGACCTGGGGATCCTGCCCGAGGACCCCTTCGTCACGCTCGATGCCCGGGGTGTCGGCGAGCTGATGACGATCGGCCTCGAGCGGGGGCGGAGGGTGCGGAAGGACCTGGAGGTGGGGATCTGCGGGGAGCACGGCGGGGACCCGGCGTCGGTCGAGTTCTGCCACCGGGTCGGCCTCGACTATGTCTCCTGCTCCCCCTACCGGGTCCCCGTGGCCAAGCTGGCCGCGGCCCGGGCGGCCCTCCGGGGGAAGGTCCGGGTGAAAGAGATGGGGGAGAAGTAGGGGGTGTCCATGGCTCCCGTGGTTCGCCGTCCGGCGAAGCTCCCGCCGTCCCAGCGGCTGCCGCGGCGACGGGGGCAGGTGTTCTTGAAGCGCGTGTACGAGCCGGCGAAGCCCGCGGACGGCTACCGGGTCCTCGTGGACCGGCTCTGGCCTCGCGGGCTCACCCGGGACGCGGCCCGGATTCAGGCGTGGCTGAAGGATCTGGCCCCCTCCGATGGCCTGCGGACCTGGTACGGCCACGAGCGGGAGCGGTGGGCCGAGTTCCGCCGGCGCTACCGGGAGGAACTGGCGAGCCCCGACAAGCAGGCGGCGCTGCGCGCGTTAGCGGAGCGGGCCCGCCGGGAGGCCGTGACCCTGGTCTTCGCGGCGGCCGATCCGGACCGGAACAACGCGATCGTCCTGAAGGAGATCCTGGAGGGGATCCTGGAGAAGCGGGCGGCCGGCGCCGAGGCGGGCCCGCCCCGGGGGGGCCGGAGCCGGCGCGCCGGCCGCTCCTAGCTGGTCGCCACCGAGGGGCGGGAGCGGTGGCGGAGCGGGAGCGGGCTCGTGGTCTCGACCGTGAAGGTGGCCGGGCACTGCGGGTCCAGCGTCCCATCCACCACGAGCCGGACGCGGGGGGGAAGGCGCCGGGACAGGCGCCCGACGGCTTCCCAGATCTCGTCGCGCGAACACGCCCGCATGTCCACCGCCACCACGCTCCGCGGGGAGAACAGGGCGCAGCGG
>DASYVA010000086.1 GCA_036000645.1 Candidatus Methylomirabilis sp. | reverse complement strand
AAGTTCACCGCCTCGGGGGTGACCCGCTCGGCGGCGAGCGTGAGGTCCCCCTCGTTCTCCCGGTCCTCGTCGTCCACGACGATGACCATCCGGCCCGCCCGGATGGCGGCGAGCGCGTCCTCGACCGTGGCGAAGGGCATCAAGCGGCTCCCAGCGCGAGCATGCGCTGCACGTACTTGCCCAGGATGTCAGTCTCCAGGTTTACGGGGTCTCCCGGTTGCTTGCCTCCCAGGGTGGTGGCCGCGAGCGTATGGGGGATCAGCGCCACGGCGAAGGCCCCCGCCTCCAGCGCCGCCACGGTGAGGCTCACGCCATCGACGGCCACGGACCCCTTGGGGACCAGCAGGGGCTCGAGGTCGGCCGGGACGGCGAATCGGAACCAGTGGGAAGCTCCCCGACCTTCCCGGCCGAGGAGGGTACCGACGCCGTCCACGTGTCCGGTCACGAAGTGTCCCCCGAGCCGTGCCGCCGGGGTCAGGGGACGCTCCAGGTTGACGGGAGCCGCACCCCGGAGCTGCCCGAGCGTGGTGCGCTTCAGGGTCTCCTCGGAGAGTTCCACGGTGAAGGTGACGGCATCCCGGGCCGCGACGGTGAGACAGGCACCGTCCACCGCGATGCTCCCCCCCACCGCCAGATCCTCCAAGATCCGCCGGGCACAAATGACCAGGCCCAGGCTCCGATCGCCGGGGATCGTCCGGAGGACCGTTCCGATCTCCTCGATCAGGCCCGTGAACACCGGTCAACTCCCAGGGGGCCCTGCACGTACCCTTCCACCAGGAGGTCCTCGCCCAGCGGGGTGAAGCGGACATCCCGCAGGCGAATCGCATCCGCCAGCTTCTCGATCCCGGGCCCGCCCACGGCGCCTGGGGCCATCTTCCCCCCGATGAGGAGGGGGGCGAGGAAGAGGGCCACCTTGTCGACGATCCCCTCGGCGAGGGCGGAGGCATGGATCTCCGCCCCGCCCTCGATGAGTATGCTCGTGATCTCCCGGGCCGCCAGGGCCTCCACCAGCGCCGCCAGGGAGATGCGCCGGGCACTCTGTTCCAGGACCAGGACCGTGGCCCCGGCCTCCCGGAGGCGCTCCACCCTGGAGGCGGCCGCCCTCGGGCCGACTGCGACCAGGGTGGGCGCTGCCGAGGCAGGGTTGAGCACCCGGGCCTTCACCGGGAGGCGGGCCAGGTTGTCCACGATGACGCGCACCGGGTCCCGCTCCCCCGGAACACCCAGGCGGGTCGTGAGGAGGGGGTCATCCCGGAGAATGGTCCCGATCCCCACCAGCACCGCATCCACCTCGTTCCGCATCTCGTGGGCCCGGCGCCGGGCCAGTTCCCCCGTGATCCACCGCGACTCTCCCGTGACCGTGGCGATCTTCCCGTCGAGGCTCACGGCGGCCTTCAGGGTGACGAAGGGCCGACCGCTCGTCATGTACGTGAAGAACACCTCGTTCAGGCGGACCGCCTCGGGCTCGAGCACCCCGACCTCGGCGATCACCCCGGCCTCCCGCAGGAGCGCCACCCCGCGGCCCGCCACCCGGGGATTCGGGTCCAGCGTCGCTGCCACGAGCCGCCGCACTCCGCTGGCCACGATTCGAGGGACGCAAGGGGGTGTTCTTCCCTGGTGGCAGCAGGGTTCCAGGCTCACGTAGAGGGTGGCCCCCTGCGCGGACTCCCCGGCCGCCTCCAGGGCCATCACCTCGGCGTGCGGGGCCCCGGCGCGGACGTGGAAGCCCTCCCCAACGATCCGCCCCTCCCTCACCAGGACCGCCCCGACCATCGGGTTCGGGCTTACCCGGCCCCGCCCCCCCTGCGCCAGCTCGAGGGCGCGGAGCATAAACGCCCGGTCGCCGGCCTTTTCGCGCGTCATGGATCCCACCCCAGGGCATCGCGGAAGTCCGCGAATTCGGGACGTTACCCGTTCAGCCTAACAGCCGGCTCCGGACGTGTCAAGCAAGCGGGGGCTCAGTCCGGCAGAAATGCGGCGGCGAAAGCGCTCGGGGAGAAGGGCGCGAGGTCCTCGAGGCCTTCCCCCACACCGAGGAAGCGAACCGGAACCCGCAGCGCCTCCACGATCCCCAGGATCGCTCCCCCCTTCGCAGTGCCGTCCAGCTTCGCCAGGATGAGGCCGGTGAGGGGGGCGACGAGGTGGAATTCCCGCGCCTGGGCGACCGCGCTCCGCCCCGTGGTCGCATCCAGGACCAGGAGGACCTCGTGGGGGGCCCCGGGCACTTCCCGCCCCAGCACCCGGGTCATCTTGCGGAGCTCCTCCATCAGATTGCGCTGGGTGTGGAGGCGCCCGGCGGTGTCGATCAGGACGCGGTGCGCGCTTCTGGCCCGGGCGGCATGGAGCGTATCGAAGATGACCGCTGTGGGGTCTGCTCCGGGCTGGTGGGCGATCACCTCGGCGCCGCTCCGCTCGCCCCAGGCCTTCAGTTGCTCGATGCCGGCGGCGCGGAAGGTGTCGGCTGCGCCCAGGAGGACCCGCTCCCCCGAGGTCACCGCACGGTGGGCCAGCTTGCCGATGGCCGTGGTCTTCCCGGACCCGTTCGCCCCCAGGACCAGGACGACCCAGGGCTGCGCAGGGGGGCGGGGAGGCGGCTCCGGGACCGTCAAGCGGCTCGCGATCTCCTCGCGAAGGGCGGCCCGGACGGCCGGCGCATCCGGGAGGCTGCCGGTCCGCGCCCGCTGCCGGAGGGCCTGCAGCAGCGCCGCGGCCATGGGGACCCCGGTATCGGCCTGCAGGAGGGCTTCCTCCAGCCCGTCCAGGGTGGCGGCATCGACGGGTCCGCTGCCGAAGAGGGTGGCGACCTGGGCTCGGAGGGCCTGGTGGGTCTTCTGGAGGCCCGCTCGGAGGCGGGTGAGGAGAGTGGGGTCTTCGGTCACCGGATGGGCTCAGGCGAGGGCAGCGTCCAGGGCGAAGCCGACCTTGCGGGCCTCGAAGAGGGCCTGACCGAGATTGCCGTCCCGCTCCAGGAGGAGGGCAAGGCCGTAGTTGCCCCGGAGGGGAACCAGGACGACGGATCCGCGCTCGGCATCGAGGATGGTTACCCGGAGGGGCCCGCTCCCGAGCCGGGGAGTCACGGTCGCGAGCTCCCGGAGGAGAAGGCCGCAGCGGGCGCCAAGGTCCTCGCCGTTCACATCGGGGGTGGCCAGGGCGGAGGCGAGGAGGATGCCGTCCCCGTCCAGGAGGACGCAGCCGCGGACCCCGGCGGCCCGTTCCAGCAGGCTCCGGAGGGCGACCTCGAAAGCCATCAGGCCTCCACGGCGGCCGGCCGGCCCGGGGTCTCCTGGGCGAGGGCCACCGAGACGATCTTGGAGACGCCGGGCTCCTCCATGGTGACCCCGTAGAGGATGTCGGCCGCCTCCATCGTCCGGGGGTTGTGCGTGACGACGATGGTCTGGGTCGTGGCGGTCAGGTCCCGCAGCATGCCGACGAAGCGCTCGACGTTCGGTTCATCGAGGGCGGCGTCCACCTCGTCCAGGAGGCAGAAGGGGCTGGGCCGCACCGAGAAGAGGGCCATGAGGAACGCGAGGGCGCCTAGGGCCTTCTCCCCGCCGGAGAGGAGGGTGAGGTTGACCATTCGCTTGCCGGGAATCCGGACGCGGATCTCCACCCCCGGCTCCAACTCCCCCTCCTCCTCCTGCAGGTAGAGCTGCGCCTCCCCGCCGTTGAAGAGGCGCTGCCAGTACCGGGTGAAGTGGCGGGTGACCTCCTCCAGGGTGGCCGCGAACCGACCGGCGATCGTCCGCTCGATCTCCACGATGGTGGCCCGCAGCGAACCCACCGAGGCCCGCAGGTCCGCCCCCTGGCTCTCCAGGAACTGCACGCGCTCCGTCAGCGCGCTGAACTCCTCGAGCGCGGCCATGTTCACGGGCCCGGCGTCCCGGAGCTTCTCCTTCACCGCTTCGAGCTCGGCCCGGACCGCCTCGGGCTCCAGCGCCGCACCGGCGAAGCGGCCGGCGGCCTCCTCCAGGTTGGAGCCGCTCTCTTCCTGGATCGTCTGGCGCAGCAGGGTGAACTCGGTCTGGATCTCGGCCTCCCGAGCCTGGCTGCGCGCGACCCGCTCGGCCGCCTCGGCCTCCCGCCGTCGGGCCTGGCGGAGGCCCTCCTCCTCTTCCCGCAGCCGCTCCTGGGCCGCGGCCCGGACCTCCTCCCTGGCCCGGACAGCCTCGGCCGCCACCGCCTCTTCGCGGCGGGTCCCGAGGAGGCGCTCCCGGAGGGCGACGGCCTCTACCCCCAGCGCCGCCTGCCGGCTGATCGCTTCTGCCAGCTCGCGATCCGTCCGGGCCCGCTCCGCTTCCGCCCCCTCTCGCTCCAGGCGAAGGCGGGCGAGCCCCTGCAGGCCTGCCTCCCGCCGCTCGCCGAGGGCCCCGACGGTCGCCCGCCCTTCCGCGGCGGCAGTGCGCGCCGCCTCCCGGTGTTCCTGTGCCCCCTTCAGCTCGGCCTCGGCGGCGGCGGCCTCTTCCTGCAGGCGCCCCTCCTCGGCTTCCTGGGCGGCGGCGGCGCGCTCGGCAGCCTGCCCTTCCTGGCGGATCCGGGCCAACTCTCCCTCGGTGCTGCTCAGCTCGGAGGCAAACAGCTCGATCTGGCTGAAGATGCGGGATCCCTCGCCCCGGGCTTCCGCGAAGGCGCGCTCCGCCTCTCGACGCTCCCGCTCCGCCGCCTCCACGGCCTCTCCCAGCTCCTGGAGCCGCCGCTCCACCCCTCCGAGGGCCTCGGCCCTGAGGCCACAGGCGGCCTCGGTCTCGGTGAGCGCGTGAGCCTGGGCTTCCCGCTCCGCCGCCAGCTCCTCCACCTGGCGGCGCCGGGCGAGCAGCCCCCCGGTCTGGGCGGCCCCTCCCGTCAGGACCCCGCGGTCCGTCAGGACCTCTCCGGCCAGCGTCGCCAGAGCCCACGGCGCCTCGAGAAGCGGGGCCAGCGTGAAGGCCGCGTCCAGGTCCTCCACGACCAGGGCATCCCCGAGGAGGCCGGCCAGGGTCTCGGCCGCCTCCGGGGCGACCCGGACGAGGGCGAGGGCGGGGCCGAGGACGCGGGTCCCCGGCGGAGGCGAGGGCCAGGTGCGGGGGGAGCGGTGGCTTCCCGGGAGCAGGAGGGTCGCCCGCCCGGGGCCTGCTCCGGCCAGGTGCGCGAGCGCCGTCCGAGCCTCCGCGACGCCCGTCGTGAGAAGGCCCTGCAGGAGACCTCCGAGCAGCGCTTCCAAGGCCCGCTCGTAGGGGGCGGGTACCCGGATGACCTCGCTGAGGGCGGCCCGGATGGCCGCCCCGATGCGGGTGCCCTTCCGGTGTTCGCCGAGCAGGGACCGGGCCCCCTCCTCGAAGCCGGTGAAGGTCTGCTCCAGGTCGTGCAACGCCTCGAGTCGGCTCTGGACGCGGCCCAGATCCTCCCGCTGCTGGAGGCGCTTCTCGTTCGCCGCCTCGAGGGCACGCGCCGCCGCGACCCGCTCCTCCTGTCCCCGCGCCCGCTCCTGGGTCAGCGAGGCCAAGGTCGCCTCGGCCTGCGCGAGGCGGGCGGCGGCGGCGGCCAGGCGCCCCTCCAGCGCGTGATGGCCCGTCCGACTCAGGTCCAGCTGGCCCTTCACCCGGCGGCTCGCTGCGCGCAGCTCCGCTTCCCGGCTCTGCAGGTTCCGGACGCGGTTGCGCTCCGTCGCCAGGGTGGCGGCGTGGGCGATCAGGGCCCGGCGCGTCCCTTCGGCCCGCGCCGCCGCCTCCGCCACGCGCGCCTCGAGAGCCGCCTGCTCGGCGGTGAGGCGCTGCAGGGCGGTCTGCTGATTCTCCAGGGCGGTGAGGAGGTCCTTCCCCTGCGCTTCCTCCGTCGCGGTCTCGACCGCGAGATGCGAAAGCCGCTCGCTGAGGCGGCTGATGGCGGCGCGGAGCTCCGCCTCTCGCTCCCGGAGGGTCGCCTGCTGGAGGTCTGTGTGCTTCAGCTCGCTCTCGTCCCGCTCCAACCCTGTTCGGAGGCGGAAGAGATCCTCCCGGATCGCCGCGATGGCCCGCTCCTCGGTGAGATCGCCCAGGCGGGCCTCCTCGAGCCGGGCCTCCAGCGCCCGCACCTCGGTCGCCAGGGCGTCCCGCGTCTCCTGGGCCTCCCGGATCTGGGTCGCGGCGGCTTCCGCCGCCTGGCGGAGGCGGGAGCCCTCCTGCACGCGGAGCCAGAGGCGCAGATCGGCCGCGCGCTCCTGCAGGGTCTTCACCCGCTCCGCCTTGCGCGCCTGCCGCTGCAGCGAGGTCCGCTGGCGTTCCAGCTCCCCGAGGATGTCACTCACACGGGTGAGGTTCTGCTCCGCTGCCGCGAGCTTGGTCACGGCGGCCTGCCGCCGGACCTTGTACTTCATGATCCCGGCGGCCTCCTCCAGGAGGGCGCGGCGCTCGGTCGGCCGGGCGGCGATGAGGGACTGAATCTTTCCCTGCTCGATAAGGGCGTACGGCTCGGCCCCCAGGCCCGTATCCAGGAACAGGTCGGTGATATCCCGGAGCCGACACGGAGCATTGTTGAGAAGGTACTCGCTCTCGCCCGAGCGGTACAGGCGGCGCGCGACGCTCACTTCGGCGGGGAGGGTCGGAAGGGCTCCGTCGGCGTTCTGGAGGGTGAGGGTGACCTCCGCCATGCCCACGGGTTTGCGGAGGGCGTTTCCAGCGAAGATCAGGTCTTCCATCCGGTCCCCGCGGAGCAGCTTTGCGCTCTGCTCCCCGAGGACCCACCGGATGGCGTCCCCGATATTGCTCTTCCCGCAGCCGTTCGGTCCAACGATGGCGGTGAGGCCTGGCCGGAACTGAATCGAAACTTTTTCAACAAATGACTTGAAGCCAACGAGGGTAAGCTCTGAAAGATACATCGCTCTCCACGACAGGGGTTTCTGCAAAGTCGAAGTCGGCGGGACGCTACCACACCGTTTTACGGCGTGTCAAGGATAAAACAGCGAAATCCGGGGGGGAGAGGGCCTTCCCACCACAATATCTTGTATCCGGCAGGCTGGATGGGAGTGCCTACGGGGAGGGTGGCGGGCAGGTTCCGGAGAGGGGGAGGACAAGCCCTTGGGCAGGGCTTGGGAGGAGCAGGAGCTCTGCCGGGCACCTGGTAGGCGCGCATCGTCCGTCTCCCGCCCCGCATCTGCTTGCTTGGGGGGGTCCCCGGCAGGGTGGGGGGCGTGTCCTTGACAGGGCCGCGGCCCTTGGGTAGGCTGCGAGTGCCCCGCGCGGGGGAGGAGGCGGATCGTGGCAGCGGGAATCGTCACCGTGACCGACCAGGACTTTGACCGCCAGGTGAAGGAGGGAGGACTCACGGTTGTGGACTTCTGGGCCGACTGGTGCGGTCCGTGCCGAGTCATCGCCCCCATCTTGGAAGATCTGGCCCGGGAGTATGCCGGGCGGCTGACCGTTGCCAAGCTGAACGTGGACGAGAATCGGGACATCCCGGCCCGCTTCGGGATTCGCAGCATTCCGACGCTCCTCATCTTCAAGGGAGGGGCGCGGGTGGACCAGGTCATCGGTGCGGTGCCGAAGGGGGTTCTCAAGGCAAAGATCGAGCAGCACCTTTAGCCGATGCGCAACGAGTCGACCGTTCATCTCCCATCCGACAGTTTCCTCCCGAGTCGCCGCCGTCCGGCGGACGGCCCGGTCCTCTGCACGCCCCACCGCTGGTGACCCTCGCGTCCTGCCTCCGAATCGTCGTGCAACTCCTTGTTTTTGGCCAGGGAGTTGCTTGACCCTTCCGAGTAAACATGGTAGCGTATTCGGACTCTGGACCCGCGCTCCCGAGGGCCATCCCCATGTACCGACCCAGCTTTGAGGAGTTCTGTCGGCTCAGCCGCGAGGGGAACCTCATCCCGGTCAGCCGGGAGATCCTGGCCGACATGGAGACCCCCGTGTCGGCCTTTCGGAAGATCGACTCCGGGGAGTACGCCTTCCTCCTGGAGAGCGTCCAGGGGGGGGAGAAGTGGGCCCGGTACTCGTTCCTGGGGAGTCACCCGCTCCTGGTCGTGCGAACGAAGGGCGCGCGGGTCGAGCTGCTGCGGGGCGGGGAGGTCCAGCCCCTCCCCATGCCGGCTGATCCGCTGGCCCTCCTGAAGGCCCAGCTGGCCCCCTACCGCCCGGTGCGGGTTCCAGGGTCGCCGCGGTTCTTCGGCGGCCTGGTCGGCTACCTCGGCTACGATGCGGCCCGCTTCTTCGAGAAGCTCCCCGACGCCACCCGGGACGACCTGGACCTTCCGGACGCCTGCTTCCTCTTCACCGATACCCTCCTGATCTTCGATAACCTCCGCCAGCGGATCACGGTGGTGAGCAACGCGCACATCACGGACCCCTCCCCAGACGGACTGGAGCGGGCGTACGAGGAGGCGGTCCAGAGCATCGAGGCCATCGTGGGGGAGCTACGCAAGCCGGTCCCGGTGCGTCCCCCCGCGTCGCCGGCCGGGCCGCGTGCGGCCCCCCGCTCCACCCTGACCCGGGAGGCCTTCGAGGAGGCCGTGCGGCGCTGCAAGGAGTACGTGCGGGCGGGGGATATCATCCAGAGCGTTCTCTCCCGACGCCTGGAGGTCTCCACCAACGCCGAGCCCTTCGACATCTACCGGGCCCTCCGGATCATCAACCCCTCCCCCTACATGTACTACCTCCGCCTGGGAGACCTGCGCCTCGTGGGGTCCTCCCCGGAGGTCCTCGTCCGGCTGGAGGAGGGAGGCATCGACCTCCGGCCCATCGCCGGGACCCGCCCGCGGGGGCGGGACGAGGCGGAGGACCGGCGGCTGGAGCAGGAACTGCTGGCCGATCCGAAGGAGCGGGCCGAGCACATCATGCTGGTGGATCTGGGGCGCAACGACGTCGGCCGGGTGGCGGAGGTGGGGAGCGTGGAGGTCAACGAGCTCATGGTGACCGAGCGCTACTCCCACGTCATGCACATCGTCAGCAACGTCCGGGCCCGCCTCCGGGCGGACCGGGATGCCTTCGACCTGCTCCGGGCCTGCTTCCCGGCCGGGACGGTCACCGGGGCCCCGAAGATCCGGGCGATGGAGATCATCGAGGAGCTGGAGCCGGTCAAGCGGGGGCCCTACGCCGGAGCGGTGGGCTACTTCTCCTTCTCGGGAAACATGGACACCTGCATCACGATCCGGACCATCCTCTGCCGCCCCGGGCGGGCGTACATCCAGGCGGGCGCCGGGATTGTGGCCGACTCGGACCCGGCGCGGGAGTACCAGGAGACCGCGAGCAAGGCGGAGGCGATGCTGCGGGCGGTGGCCATGGCCGAGACGGGGCTCGAGGGGTAGGGGGATGGCGCGGGTCCTGGTGGTGGACGACGACCGGCTGATCCGGGAACAGGCCCGGGACATCCTCACCCAGGCCGGTTTCGAGGTGACGGGCCTCCCCGACGGCAAGGAGATCTTCGACCGGATCCGGGCGCACCTGGCGGACGTCATCCTCCTGGATCTCCACCTGCCCGGAGGATCGGGGCTGGACATGCTTCCCCTCATCAAGGGCCTGGACCCGGAGCTCCCGGTCATCATCGTGACCGGCCATGCCTCCCTGGATGCGGCCATCGAGGCCTTGAAGCGGGGCGCCTACGACTTCATCCAGAAGCCGTTCCCCCCCGAGCAGATCGTCAGCGCCGTCCGCCGGGCGGAGGAGCGCCGCCGGCTGGATTTGCGGAACAAGAGCCTGATGCTGGAGCTCTCGGAGAAGATCCACGAGGTGGTCATCCTCAAGCAGGTGGGGGAGACCATCAGCTCGACGCTGGACCTGCGGGCGATCCTGGCCGCCCTCATCGCCGCTGCCAGGGACGCGCTGCACTCGGAGGCCTCCTCCCTCCTCCTGGTAGAGGAGGGCACGGGGGATCTGGTCTTCGAGGTGGCGCTCGGGGAGCGGGGGGAGGAGGCCAAGGAGTTCCGCCTGAAGCGGGGCCAGGGGATCGCCGGCTGGGTGGCGGAGCACGGGGAACCCCTCTGCATCCCGGACGCGACCCGGGATCCCCGCTTTCTGGGAGACGTGGACGCCAGCACGGGGTTCGTGACCACGTCGGTCCTCTGCGTCCCGCTGCGCCTGAAGGGAGCGACCATCGGGGTCATCGAGGTGATGAACAAGCGGGGCGCCCGGCCCTACGATCAGGAGGACCAGCGGCTCCTCCAGGCCATCGGGAGCCAGGCGGCGGTGGCCATCGAGAACGCGAAGCTATACCGCCGAGTGAGCCAGCAGCTCGCCGACCTGAAGCGCCTGGAGCAGACCAAGGACGACCTGACCCAGCTCGTGGTCCACGACCTGAAGGCCCCGCTTACCAGCATCGTCCTGAACCTGGACATGCTGGATGCCCCCGAAGGGGCCGCGGCGGCCAAGTGGGGCCGGCACGTCGGCGACGCCATGCGGAGCTGCCGGAGCCTGATGACCCTGGTGGCCAATCTCCTGGACATCAGCAGCATGGAGGAGGGGAAGCTCCGGCTGACCCGGGAGCCGCTCGCCCTGACCGACCTGGTGGGGTCGGTCGTGGGGGAGCTTCAGGTGCAGGCGGAGGAGGAAGGGATCCAGCTCGGGACGGACGTCCCGGAGGACCTCCCCCTGGTCCCGGCCGACGCCGACCTGATGCGGCGGGTCCTGGCCAACCTGCTGAGTAACGCCCTGGAGCATTCCCCGCCGAAGACCAGGATCGAGGTGCGGGCTGCGCTTGCGGACGGGAGCGGGGCGGTGCAGGTGGACGTGACGGACGAGGGGGAGGGGATCCCGGAGGCCTACCACCAGAAAATCTTCGAGAAGTTCGGCCAGGTGGACACGGCCCGGCCGGGCCCGAGGTTGAACAAGGGCCTGGGCCTCACCTTCTGCAAGCTGGCGGTGGAAGCGCATGGCGGGCGGATCTGGGTGCAGAGCACCGTGGGACGGGGGAGCACCTTCTCCTTCACCATCCCCCTGCAGCCCGATCGCGTGCGAGCGGCGGCTCCCGGGAGGTGACCCGTGGTTCTCGTCATCGACAACTACGACTCCTTCACGTACAACCTGGTGCAGTACCTCGGGGAGCTGGGGGCGGAGGTCCGGGTCGTCCGGAACGATCGGATCACGGTGGAGGAGGTGTCGGAGCTGCGGCCGAGGCGGATGGTGATCTCTCCGGGGCCCTGCACCCCGACCGAGGCGGGCGTTTCGTGCGCCCTGATCCAGGCGTTGGCTGGCCGGTTGCCGATCCTGGGGGTCTGTCTGGGGCACCAGTGCCTGGGGCAGGCGTTGGGGGGACGGATCGTCCAGGCCGACCGGCTCATGCATGGGAAGACCTCGCCCATCCGGCACGACGGGCGGACCATCTTCGCCGGACTGCCCTGCCCCTTCGAGGCCACGCGCTATCACAGCCTGATCGTGGAACGGGCCACCCTCCCTGCCTGCCTGGAGGTCTCGGCCGAGACGCCCGAGGGGGAGATCATGGGTCTCCGGCACCGGACGTTTCCCCTCGAGGGGGTGCAGTTCCACCCCGAGTCCATCCTGACGCGGCCCGGGAAGGCTCTGCTGCGCAATTTCCTCACGGGGTAGGACGCGGCGAGGCGTCTGTCCCTTAAGGGGGAGCCATGGTTCAGGATGCCATCCGGAAGGTGGTCGAGGGGCAGCATTTGACGGCGGAGGAAGCCTACGCCGTCATGGATCAGATCATGTCGGGGCAGGCCACCGACGCCCAGATTGCCGGGCTGCTCACCGCCCTGCGCATGAAGGGCGAGACGGTCCCGGAGCTGACCGGGTTCGCCAAGGTGATGCGGGAGAAGGTGACGCCGGTCCGCACGAAGCACCGGGTCGCCGCGTCCCTCTCGGGAACGGAGCGGGAGATGCTGGTGGACACCTGTGGAACCGGGGGGGACGCCGCCGGGACCTTCAACGTGTCCACCGCGACGGCGTTCGTGGTCGCGGGCGCCGGGATCCCGGTGGCCAAGCACGGGAACCGCTCGGTCTCGAGTCTGTGCGGCAGCGCCGATGTGATCGAGGCCCTGGGGGTCAACCTGGACCTCCCCCCCGAGAAGGTGGGGCGGTGTATCGACGAGGTCGGGATCGGCTTCCTCTTCGCCCCGCTCCTGCACAAGGCGATGCGCTACGTGATGCTGGCGCGCAAGGAGATCCGGATCCGGACGGTCTTCAACATCCTGGGGCCGCTCACCAATCCGGCCAGAGCCTCCGCCCAGGTCATCGGCGTCTACGCCGGGCACCTGACCGAGACGATGGCCCACGTGCTGAACGAGCTGGGTTCCTTCCGGGCGTTCGTGGTGCACGGGGAGGACGGGCTGGACGAGGTCACCGTCACCGCGGAGACGCGGATCGCCGAGATCCGGGACAACCGGGTCCATACGTACACCGTCCGCCCCGAGGACTTCGGCGTGCGGCGGGCCACCCTGAAGGACCTGCAGGGGGGGAACGCCGCCGAGAACGCGCAGATCATCCGGTCGCTGCTGAAGGGGGAGCAGGGCCCGCGGCGGGACATCGTTCTCCTGAACGCCGGGGCAGCCATCGCTGCCGGCGGGAAGGCCCGGGACATCCGGGAGGGGGTGGCGACCGCGGCGCACAGCATCGACAGTGGTGCCGCGCTGGCGAAGCTCGAGCGGATGGTGGAGTTCTCCCAGCGGGAAGGCACCGCATGATCCTGGACCGGATCCTGGCGGCGAAACGGGAGGCGGTGGCCGCCGCGCGGACTGCCCGTCCGCTCCGCGAGCTGCGGGCGGCCGCCGCCGCCGCGCCCCCGCTCCGGGATTTCGCCGGGGCGATCCGCCGGGGGCGGGGGGCGCCGGCCCCGATTCGGGCCATCGCGGAGGTGAAGCGAGCCTCTCCCTCCGCCGGCGTGCTCCGGGAGCCCTTCGATCCGGCCGGCCTCGCCGCCGCCTACGCGGAGGCGGGTGCCAGCGCCCTCTCGGTCCTGACCGATGGGCCCTTCTTCCAGGGAGCCCCCGAGCACCTGGGGGCGGCGCGGCGGGCAGGCGGCCTGCCGACCCTCCGGAAGGATTTCATCCTGGATCCCTACCAGGTGTACGAGACCCGGGCGCTGGGCGCGGATGCGCTCCTCCTGATCGTGGCCGCCCTGGAGCCGCCCCTGCTCCGCGAGCTGCTGGGCCTGTCCGGCGAGATCGGACTGGCGGCGCTGACCGAGGTCCACACCACGGCCGAGCTGGAGATCGCGCTGGGCGCCGGGGCGCGGATCCTGGGGATCAACAACCGAGACCTCCGGACCTTCCGCGTGGATCTGGGTGTCACCTTCGACCTCCTCCCCAAGATCCCCGCGGAGGTCCCGGTGGTGAGCGAGAGCGGCATCGCCTCCCGGGCCGACGTGGCCCGGCTGGAGGCTGCCGGGGTGGACGCGGTGCTGGTGGGGGAGGCCCTGCTCCGGGCGGAAAGCCCCGGGGCAGCGCTGCGGGCCCTCCTGGGGGGCGCATGGTCCGGGTGAAGATCTGCGGGATCACGAACCGGGAAGACGCCGAGGCTTCGGTGGCGGCCGGAGCCGATGCGCTCGGCTTCATCTTCGTGCCCGGTACGCCCCGCTGCCTCTCCCCGGAGGCGGCCCAGGCGATTATCCGGGGGCTCCCCCCGTTCATCGTGCCGGTCGGGGTCTTTGCCGGGACGTCCCTGCCGGAGGTCCGCGCGACCGTGCAGGCCTGCGGCCTCGGGGCGGTGCAGCTCCACGGGGACGAGGATGCCGCGTTCGCCGCGGCGGTTCCCGTCCGGGTGATCCGGACCATTCGGGTGCGGGATGCGGGGAGCCTGGTGGGGCTGGCCGGCTACCCCGCGCACGCCTTTCTCCTCGACGCCTACGCCGAGGACCGGATCGGGGGGACGGGCCGGCGCGTCTCCCTCGAGCTGCTCCGGGCTGCCCAGCGGCTCGGCCGCGTCGTGGTGTCCGGGGGACTCACCCCAGAGAACGTCGCCGAGGTGGTGGCCGCGGTTCGCCCCTACGCCGTCGATTGCAGCAGCGGCGTGGAGCGGGCACCGGGCCTGAAGGACCACGCCCGGGTGCGCGCCTTCGTGGCGCGGGTGCGGGAGAGCCATGCAGCGATCTCGGCCTGAGGTGCCTGTCCTGCCCGACCCGGAGGGCCACTTCGGCCCGTACGGGGGGAAGTTCGTCCCGGAAACGCTGATGGCCGCCCTGGCCGAGCTGGAGAAGGCGTACCGGGAGGCCCAGCGCGACCCCGCCTTCCGGGCCGAGCTCGAGGGGTTGCTCCACCGCTACGTGGGTCGGCCCACGCCGCTGAGCTTCGCGGCCCGAATGACCGCCCGCTTCGGCGGGCCCCGCATCTACCTGAAGCGGGAGGACCTCTGTCACACCGGGGCGCACAAGATCAACAACACGATCGGGCAAGTGCTGCTGGCGAAGCGGATGGGGAAAGGCCGGGTGATCGCCGAGACCGGTGCCGGGCAGCACGGGGTCGCCACGGCCACGGCGGCGGCCCTGCTGGGCCTCACCTGCGAGGTCTACATGGGGACCGAGGACATGCGCCGGCAGGCCCTGAACGTGTTCCGCATGCGTCTCCTCGGAGCGAAGGTGACGCCGGTGGAGGCCGGGAGCCGGACCCTCAAGGATGCGATCAATGAGGCCATGCGGGACTGGGTGACGAACGTGGGAGACACGCACTACGTCCTGGGCTCCGTCCTGGGCGCGCATCCCTACCCGCTCATGGTCCGGGACTTCCAAGTGATCATCGGACGCGAGATGCGGGTCCAGATCCTCCTCGCGGAGGGGCGGCTGCCCGATGTCCTGCTGGCCTGCGTGGGGGGCGGCAGCAACTCGATCGGCCTGTTCCACCCCTTCCTGCCGGACCGGACGGTCCGGATGATCGGGGTAGAGGCGGGAGGGCTGGGCATCGCCAGCGGCAAGCACGCGGCGCGGTTCGCGGGAGGGAGGGTGGGGGTCCTCCACGGGACCCGCTCCTACGTCCTGCAGGACGAGGGCGGGCAGATCCAGACCACCCATTCCGTCTCGGCGGGCCTGGACTACCCGAGCGTGGGCCCGGAGCACGCCTACCTCTTCGAGGCCGGGCGGGTCGAGTACGTCTCGGTGACGGATGAGGAGGCTCTCCGGGGGTTCCAGCTCTGCTGCGAGACCGAGGGGATCATTCCGGCCCTGGAGAGCGCCCACGCGGTCGCCTATGCAGAGCGCCTGGCCCCGACGCTCCCGCGGGACGCGGTCTGCGTCATCAACATGTCGGGCCGGGGGGACAAGGATGTCCAGATCGTCGCCGAGCTCCTGGGGAGGGGAGCCTAGGCGTGAACCGCATTGACGCCTGCTTCGCGGAGCTCCGGCGGCGCGGGCGGAAGGCGCTCATCCCCTACATCACGGCCGGCGATCCGGACGGGCCCACGACGGTCCAACTCGCCCTGGAGTTCGAGAAGCGGGGGGCGGACCTGGTGGAGCTCGGGGTGCCCTTCTCCGATCCGCTCGCCGATGGCACGACGATCCAGCGGGCCTCCCAGCGGGCCCTCGAGGGGGGGACGACCCTCCGGGCCGTTCTCGGGTGGGCCGCCGAGATTCGGCAAGCCTCCCAGATTCCCCTCGTCCTCATGTCCTACGTGAATCCCCTTCTCCGGATGGGAGCTGCGGCCTTCGCGGCGGCGGCCCGGCAGGCGGGGGTGGATGGCCTCATCGTTCCGGACCTCCCGCCCGAAGAGGCGGGGGAGTTCCTGGCCGCCAATGACGGCGCCGGCGTCGCCACGGTCTTCCTGGCCGCACCGACGTCACCGCCGGAGCGGCTCCGCATCATTGCGGAGGCGTCCCGGGGATACATCTACTACGTCTCGCTGAAGGGGGTGACGGGGGCCCGGGCGGCCCTTCCGATGGGGCTCGGCGAAGCGGTCCAGACCCTGCGCGGCCTGACGGGGAAGCCGGTGGTGGTCGGTTTCGGCATCGGGACACCGGCGCAGGCGGCGGAGGTGGCGGCGGTGGCGGACGGGGTGATCGTCGGTTCCGCCATCGTGGACCAGGTAGAGCGGCTCCGGGGGCGGGCGGATCTGGTGGAGCAGGTGGGGGTGTTCGTGGAGGGGCTCGTCCGGGCGGTGCGCCTCGTCCCTCCCGGCGCGTAGGCCGCGGAGGCCGGGATGCGCTATGAGGTCCTGGGATGCTTCGGCGGGGAGACGCCGGGGTGCCGCCTTTCCAGCTTCCTGCTGGACGGGACCCTGCTCATCGATACCGGCTCCGCCACCGCCGCCCTGGAGATCGCGTCCCAGGCCAGGATCGATCACGTCCTCCTCACCCATTCCCATCTGGATCACTCGCGGGGCCTGGCCCACCTGGCCGACAACGTGTTCGGGCTGCGCACGGGTCCGGTCGGCGTCTACAGCATCGAGCCGGTCCTGGACGGCCTGAAGGCCTCCCTCCTCAATAATGTCCTGTGGCCGGACTTCACCGAAATCGTCGATGCCCACGGCCCGGTGCTGACGTTCCAGTCCCTTCCGGAGGATCGGGCCACGCTCCTGGGCCCCTTCGCCATCACCCCGGTCCGGGTCCACCACACGGTGGCCTGCGTCGCCTACCTGGTGGAGCGGGACGGACGGGCGGTCCTGCACATCGGCGACACGGGCCCTACGGACCAGGTCTGGCGGGTGGCCCGCCAGGCCCGCTCCCTCACGGCCGTCGTGGTGGAAACCTCCTTCCCCAGCCGGCTCCAGCGCCTGGCCGAGGCGAGCAGCCACCTCACCCCCCACACCCTGGAAGGGGAGCTGGTGAAGCTGGGCCGGGAAGTTCCCGTCTTCGTCTATCACCTGAAACCCCAATTCATCACCGAGATCCAGCAGGAAATCCG
>DASYVA010000085.1 GCA_036000645.1 Candidatus Methylomirabilis sp. | reverse complement strand
GTCCGGCCGCCTCCTCCCTCGGGCCTCGTGATGCTCGTCATTTGGCCCGGCACGGGAGGCGTCGAGGGACAATTCGTTGGAGTCACACTCGCTCCAGCCAGGAAAAGGGGGGACCATGATGCGACGTGCGCTCCTCGCAGGGGGTCTGATGGCGGTGGCGGGACTCGGCGGCCTCTCCGGCTGCGCGAGCATGTCACCGACGGCGGGGGGACCGGCCCAGCCGCCAAAGGTCGAATTGCAGCGGGTGGAGATCGCCCACTACTGGCCCTTCTACCTCGATACGAAGGAACGCCGCGGCAGCCCGCTCGACCTGGCCTTCATCTTCGGCGTCGAGAATCCCAACGACACGGTCCTCACGCTGGAAGAGCTCCGGTTCACCATCGCCTTCGAGCCCGGGTTCGAGGTGAACACCGTCTCCGTCTACGAGAACATGTCCATCCCGCCGCGGACCACGAACCAGCTCCGCGTCCACGCGGCCTTCGACGCGTATACCACCCTCCTGAGCCTCGTGGTGACGGGCGGCTTCCGCCTGCAGCAGGCGGGGGTCAAGGCGCCCGATCAGTTGAAGGAGTGGTGGGAGAAGGTCTCGGACTTCGGGTTCGAGATCGCGGTCACCAACGGGACGGCGGTCTTCCGCAACGGCGACGGGACGGAGGCCCTTGCCTACTTCCAGGGGACTTTCCCGAAGAAGTAGCCGGCGCGGACGTGGGATTCTCGGCCCTGGAGCGAACGCCGGGGGCAGAGGCGTGAGGCGGCGCGGTCCCTTCCTCGACAAACCCCAGGAGACCCGCGCGCCCACCCGGCGGGCCGCGGCGCAGATGCGGGCGCTCCGCCATCTCCTGCCGCAGGCGCTCCGGGCACCGGCGATGCGCGCCCGGTTCGCCCGAGCCGGCCTGAAGCGGGGAGCCGTCCGGAGTCTCGAGGACCTGACGGCCATTCCGATCCTCCGGAAGATCGACCTCCCGGCGCTCCAGGAACAGGTCCCTCCCTTCGCGGGCCTCCTCCCCCTCCCGCTCAAGCGCCTCGCCCGGATCTATCTTTCGCCTGGACCGATCCTGGACCCCGAGGGGGATGTGGCGGACTACTGGCGCTTTGCCCGGGCGCTGGTGGCGGCCGGGTTCCGCAAGGGGGATCTGGTCCAGAACACCTTCGCCTACCACCTGACGCCGGCCGGCATGATGCTGGACCTGGGTCTGCGTCGCATCGGGTGTGTCGTCCTGCCGGCCGGGGTGGGGAACACCGACACCCAGGTGGACCTCCTCCGACGCCTCGGCGTCACGGGCTACGTGGGCACGCCGGGCTTTCTCCTCACCCTCCTGGGGAAGGCCCGCGAGCGCGGGGCCGATCCGAAGCGCGACCTCCGGCTGCGGGTAGCGCTCGTTTCGGGGGGGATTCTCTCGGAGAGCCTCCGGAGGACGCTCCGGGAGGATTTCGGCGTGACCGTCCGCCAGGCCTACGCCTCTGCGGATCTGGGCTGCATCGCCTACGAGTGCAGCGCCCAGGACGGGATGCACCTGGACGAGGCGGTGCTCGTCCAGGTCTGCGATCCGCGCACCGGCCGCCCTGTCCCCGACGGCGAGCCGGGCGAGGTGGTTGCCACTGCCCTGAACCCCGTCTATCCCCTCATCCGCTTCGGGACGGGAGATCTCTCGGTTCTGGTCCGCACCCGGTGCCCCTGCGGCCGGACGGCCCCCCGCCTGACCCGGATCCTCGGCCGCGTGGACGAGGTCCCGAAGATCCGGGGGATGTTCGTGCACCCCCGGCAGGTGGAGGAGGCGCTGGCCGTCTTCCCCGAAGTGATCCGGTTCCAGATGGTGGTCAGCCAGAAGGACCACGATGACATCCTGACCGTCAAGGCGGCGGTAGCCGGTCCGGCCCCCCCGGGGCTGGCCGACCGGATCGCGTACGCTGTCCGGGAGAAGGTCAAGCTCCGGGCAGCGGCAGAGGTGGTGGACCCCGCCGCTTTGCCGGAGGGAGCCAAGCGGGTGGTGGACCTTCGGCGATGGGAGTAGCGGGCCGGGCAAATGCCGCTTGACAACCCCGGGGTTCGTTGTTAGAAGCGGAGCAATTCCGCGCCAATTCTCGACGTTTCCGCCGTTCTTTCCGCCAGGGGGCGCTGACCTGGGAGTGGCCCTCGCCGGCGAGGAGGGAATCATGAGGACCGGCTTTTCGCGTCGGGATTTCCTACGGCATTTGGGAGGAGCTGCTGCCGTGGCCGCCGGCGGATCCTTCTTCTCGACCCGACGCGCCTGGGGAGCGGCACCGCCCATCAAGGTCGGCCTGATCATGTCCTTCTCGGGCGTCGTGGCCGCCTGGGGAGCGGCGGGCCGGATGGGCGCCTTCATGGCGGCGGACGAGATCAACCAGGCGGGGGGCGTCCTGGGCCGTCCCTTGGAGTTCAAGCTCGAGGACGATACCTCCACCAACGCCGCCATCGCCGTCCAGAAGGCACGCAAGCTCGTCTTCGACTGGGGGGCCGACTTCCTCATCGGGTTCAACTCCAGCGGAACGGCCCTCGCCGTCGTCCCGATTCTCCCCGAACTCAAGCGCATCCTGATCGTCCCCTGCGCTGCCTCCCCCCGGATCACCACCGAAGTCTGGAACAAGTACTGCTTCCGGAACCACGTGCACAGCAACCAGAAGGGGGCGGCGGGGGCGGCCATCGCGGCCACGCTCCCGTACACCAAGTGGACCGTGATCGGGCCGGACTACGCCTATGGCCACGACTCCTGGGGGGCTTTCGCGACGCACCTCGTGCAGAAAAAGCCGAGCGTGCAGATCATGAGCACCCAGGCCTGGCCGAAGTTCGCGGCCGGGGCGTACGATAGCTACATCACCCGGATCCTGGACGCCAAGCCCGAGGCCGTGTACAGCCCGTTGTGGGGTGACGACTTCGTCACTTTTGTGAAGCAGGCGAACCGCCACGACTTCTTCAAGAAGGTGGGCGCCTTCTTTACCCCCGCCGGCCTGGCGATGGACGCCTTCTACGCCCTCCGCAAGGAGGTCCCGAAGGGGATCTACACCTGCGCCCACGGCTACTGGTTCGAGCATCCCGATACCGCCCGCAACAAGAAGTGGGTGGAGGCATTCGTCAGCAAGTGGGGCGAGCTCCCGCACGTGACCGCCCACGAGACCTACTCGGCGGTCTACTACCTCAAGGCCGCGATCGAGAAGGCCGGGACGACCGACACGGAAGCGGTCATCATCGCCCTGGAAGGGTTGGAGCAGGACTCCCCCTCCTACCGGAAGGTGATCCGGAAGGAGGACCACCAGGTCATCACCGACGTCCCCTGGGGGAAGACGCAGGACGCCCCGGGCCTGATCCCCATCGAGAGCCGGGTGGGCGATATCGTCCTGGCAAAGGGCGAGGAGGTCGCCGAGCCCCTCGACCAGGTGCTGAAGCGGCGGAAGGAGGGCGGGACGCCGCCGTGGATGCAGTACATCATCAAGAGCTGACGGTGCCCGCGGCACCGCGACCGCCCACAGGGGCTCCCGCAGGGGAGCCCCTTGGTTTCTTCGCATGAGCATCGCCGAGGACATCGCGATGATGCGTGCCGACTCCTTCGTGGCCTACGTGCTCAACGGGTTGGTCCAGGCCTCCTGCCTTTTCCTGCTGGCCTCGGGGCTCACGCTCATCTTCGGTGTCCTGCGGATCCTGAACTTCGCGCACGCCGCCCTCTTCATGCTCGCTGCCTACCTCGCCGCCCAGGTGATCACCTCCACCGGGAGCTTCTGGCTGGCGCTCGTTCTGGTCCCGGCAGTGATGGCCCTGGTGGGGGCGGCCCTGGAGCGCGCGCTCCTGCGACGGGTGTACGATGTCCCGGTCCCCTACCAGCTCCTGCTGACGTTCGGCGTGATCCTGGTCATCAAGGACCTCATCAAGCTCACCTGGGGAACCGCCTCGCGGACGATCGCCGAGCCCCCCGCCCTGCGGGGAGCCACCTCCGTCCTGGGCCGGGACTACCCCCTCTATAACCTCTTCTACATCGCGATTATTGCCGTGGTGGCCGTAGGCCTCTGGGTCTTCCTCCACCACACGCAGTTCGGGAAGCGGATTCAGGCCGCGGCAGCCGACCGGGAGATGGCCAGCGCGATGGGCATCAACGTCCCGGGGATCTACACGGCGGTCTGCGCCGCCGGGACAGCGCTGGCGGCTCTGCTCGGCGTCTTCCACGGCCCGATGATGAACATCCACCTGGACGTGGACCATCAGTACATCGTGGAGGCCTTCGCGGTGGTCGTCATCGGCGGCCTCGGGAGCGTGCCGGGGGCCCTGGTCGGCTCGCTGCTCGTCGGGATGCTGGACTCCTTCGGGATCCTGCTGATCCCGCGGTTCCAGATGGCCTTCATCTACATGGTGATGGCCGCGGTCCTGATCGTCCGCCCCCAGGGCCTGTTCGGGCCCCGGGAGGGCTAGGGCCATGCCCCCGGCCCGCAGGGCTGCGCTGGGCCTCTTCCTCTCGGCGGGCGCGCTCGCGCTCGTCCCGCTCCTGGCCTCCCCCTTCCGCCTCCTCTTCGTCACGGAGATCCTGATTTTCTCCCTGTACGCCCTGGCCTTCAATCTCCTGTTCGGCATCACCGGCCTCCTCTCCTTCGGCCACTCGGCCTACTACGGGGTGGGAGGCTACGTGGCGGCCCTCGCCCTCATCCACGGCTGGACCGGCCTCCCCGGCGCTCTGATCCTGGGCATGGGGGCGGCGGCGCTCACCGGGCTTCTGATCGGATACTTCTGCGTCCGGCTGGATGAGATCTACTTCGCCATGCTCACGCTCGCTTTCTCCCAGATGCTCTTCGCCATCGCCTGGCAGTGGACGGAGGTGACGGGAGGAAGCGACGGGATCCTGGGGGTCCCGCGCCCGCCGCTGCGCCTCTTCGGGGCGACCGTCGATCTGGAATCCCCCGCGGCCTTCTACGGTCTGGTCGCGGTGGTGGTCTTCGGAGCCGTCCTCGTCCTGTGGACGGTGGTCACCTCCCCCTTCGGCGAGGCGCTCCGGGCCATCCGAGAGAACCCGGAGCGGGCGGCGTTCATCGGCATCCCGCTCCGCCGGTACCGGCTGGCCGCCTTCGTCCTCTCGGCGGCCTTCGCCGGCCTAGCCGGGGCCCTCGTGGCCCCCTTTGGCCGGACCGCCTCCCCCGAGCTCCTGTTCTGGACGAAGTCGGCCGAGCCGGTCCTGATGAGCCTCCTCGGAGGGATCAAGGTCTTCCTGGGACCCCTGGTGGGCGTCGTGGTGTACCTCTGGCTGCGGGACCTCATCTCCTCGTACCTGGTGGACTACTGGATGCTGGTGATGGGCGGGGTCGTCATTGCCCTGGTCCTCTTCTTCCGGGGCGGGATCGCGGGGGCGGCGCAAGGATGGTGGGCGGCGCGCCTCCGCCGGGTCGCAACCGATGGCGTTCCTCGAGACGAGCGGCTTGACGAAGGCGTTCGGCCGTATGGTGGCCGTTGACCACGTGGACCTGACCGTCCGCGCGGGCGAGCTGACGGCGATCATCGGGCCCAACGGCGCCGGGAAGACGACTTTCTTCAACGTGGTCACCGGGAAGCTCCGGCCCACCGCAGGGCGCGTCCGGATTCAGGGCGACGACATCACCGGCTTGCCGCCGCACGCGGTCGTCCGGCGGGGGATCGGGCGGTCCTTCCAGGTCACGAACCTCTTCCCGGGACTGTCCGTCCTCGACAGCGTCCGGGTGGCAGTGCTCAGCCAGAGGGGGCTCACGGGGCGAATCCTCCCGTCGCGCGCCCGGGCGCGCGCGGCCCAGGAGGAAGCCGAGCGGCTGCTCCAGGAGCTGGGCCTCGAGAGGCATGGGCACCATCCGTGCGGGACCCTCTCCCACGCCGACCAGCGCGCCGTGGAAATCGGGCTGGCGCTGGCGGCGCGGCCGCGCCTCCTGCTCCTCGACGAGCCCACGGCCGGGATGGGGCCGGAGGAGACGGCGGCGATGGTCGGGCTGATGCAGCGGCTGGCGCGCCGCGACGGTCTCACGGTGCTCCTGGTGGAGCACGACATGCGCGTGGTGTTCGCCCTGGCCGAGCGGATCGTGGTGATGCACCAGGGGCGGATCATCGCGGACGGACCGCCGGCGGCCGTCCGGGAGGACGCGGGCGTGCGGAAGGCTTACCTGGGAGAGCCTGGTGCTCGAGGTTGAAGAGGTCCATGCCTTCTACGGAACAAGCCACGTCCTGCAAGGGGTGAGCCTGACCGTGCGGGAGGGGGAGGTGGTGTGCCTTCTCGGGCGCAACGGCGCGGGGAAGACGACTACGCTCAGGAGCATCATCGGCCTGACGCCGCCGCGGCGGGGCGGGATCCGGTTCCTGGGCCGCGAGATCGCCGGGGTGCACCCGTACCGGGTCGCCCGGCTGGGGGTGGGCTACGTGGATCAGGCGCGGCGGATCTTCCCCGGGCTCAGCGTGGACGACAACCTGGGCGTCGCCCAGAGCGGCCGGGCCGGCCCCTGGACGAAGCCGGAGGTCTACCGCCTCTTCCCGGAACTCACGCCCCTCCGGTTCCGCCTGGGTCGCCACCTGAGCGGCGGCGAGCAGCAGATGCTGGCCATCGGGCGCGCCCTGATGAGCAACCCGCTCCTGCTCCTGTGCGATGAGCCATCCGAGGGCCTGGCCCCCCTCCTGGTCCGGCGCCTGGGGGAGCTGCTGCGGGAGGTCGCGGGGCGGGGCCTGGCCGTCCTCCTCGCCGAGCAGAACCTTCCATTCGCCCTGGACCTGGCCCGCCGGGGATACGTCATCGAGAAAGGCCGGATCCGCCTGGAGGGCCCGACCGACGCGCTGCGACAGGAGGAGGTCGTGAGCCGCCACCTCGCCCTGTAAGGGGGCTCGGACGCCCGGCGGATGCCCCCCGAGGAGGAACGTCATGCCCGTCGTAGATTTTCACATGCACATGGCCTACTACCACTCCTACACCCCCGGCTTCGTCGAGTTTCTGATGCAACAGCGGCGGGAGACCCCCGAGGAGATCGTCGCGAAGTACGGGACCCCGGAGAAGCTCCTGGCCTACCTCGACGAGAGCGGGGTGGATTTTGCCGTCCTGCTCGCCGAGATGAGCCCCATCACCACCGGCACCATCGACAGCGACTACGTGGCGGCCTTCTGCCGCGGGAACCGACGGCTCATCCCCTTCGCGAGCGTGAACCCCCGGACGGCCCCGGATCCGGTCAAGGAGCTGCGGCGGGCCGTGACCGTCCTCGGCTGCCGCGGGCTCAAGCTGTACCCGACCTACCAGATGTTCTTTCCCAACGACCCCATGGTCTACCCCGTGTACGCCGCGTGCCAGGAGCTCGGCATCCCGGTCATGCTGCACACCGGCTCCTCCGTCTTCCCGGGCTCTCGCCTGAAGTACGGGGATCCGCTCTTCCTCGATGACGTGGCGGTGGACTTCCCCGACTTGTCCATTGTTCTGGCCCATTGCGGGCGGCCCTTCTGGTACGATCGCGCCTTCGCCCTGGCGCGCCTCCACAAAAATATCTCCCTGGACGTTGCCGGCCTGCCGCCCCAGAAGCTCCCCATGTATTTCCCGGAGTTCGAGCGGCTGGCCGATCAGTGGGTCTTCGGCTCGGACTGGCCCGGGGTCCCGGACATCCGGAAGAACATCGAGATCATCCGGGGCCTCCCCTGGAGCGAGGGCACGAAGGAGAAGCTCCTCTACGGGAACGCGGCCCGCCTCCTGCGGCTCGGCTGATCTCGGAGTCCCCGGATGAAACTGCAAGCGAGCTACACCCTCCCGGTGCCCCGCCAGCGGCTCTGGGACCTCTTGCTCACCCCCGAGGAGCTGCAGCAATGCCTGCCGGGCTGCGAGCGGCTGACCCGGGTTGCGCCCGACACTTTCGAGGCAACCCTCACGATCGGTGCGGCCGCGGTGAAGGGAACCTACACCGGCCGCCTCCAGATCCTGGACCAGGACCCCCCCTCGCGCTGCCGGCTCCAGGTCGAGGGAAGCGGGAACCCGGGGTTCCTGCGGGGGGAGGCCCTCGTTCGCCTGGGCGAGGACCCGTCCGGGACCGCCTTCAGCATCGACGCCGAGGTGCAGGTGGGCGGCCTCATCGCCAGCGTGGGACAGCGGATGCTCGCCGGCGTGGGCCGGATGCTGCTGGGAGAGTTCATCAAGCGGATCGAAGCGCATCTCAGCCGATGAGGTGGTCCGTCCGGGGGAGGCCGAGTCCTCCCCGGTCGGAAGCCCGCAGGGGGCAGGAGAGGGGCGGATGGATTTCGTCTTCTGGAAGAGTGTGGCCACGACGGCGGTCTTTGTCCTGGCCCTCGGCAACGTCCTGACGATCCTCCAGGTGCTGGGCAAGCACCAGCTTCTCCCGCTGAGCCCGATGGCCCTCTCCCGGTGGCATCGCGTCCAGGGGGACGCGGCCCTCGTGATCTTTTTCGGCGTGGCCTACTATTGCCTGACCGAAGCCACCGTGGATCCGCACTCCCGGCGGGTCTTTGCCCACGTGGTCCTGGGATGGCTCACGCTCTTGCTGGTCGCGGCAAAGGTCGCGACGAGCCGGTGGCTGCCTCGCCTCGGCCGTCTCCTGAATCCCCTGGGGGTGGCCCTCTTCCTCGCCACCGCGGGCACCTTCGCCACGTCCGCCCTCTGGTACTGGCTTGCGGAGCTCTGGGGCATCGACATCCGCTACTGAGGCGGGCGGGCATCGCGCCATCCGGGTAGGGCAGGGGCGGCACCTGGTGTAGAATGCTCCGAGAGGCCCCTGCGGGCCCTGCAGAAAGGGGAAAGTCGGGGATGCCCTTCGCCACGGTCGAGGACGCGCTCGCCGCCATCCGGGCGGGCCGGATGGTCATCGTCGTGGACGACGAGGACCGGGAGAACGAGGGGGACCTCACGCTCGCCGCCGAGCGGGTCACCCCCGAGGCGGTGAACTT
>DASYVA010000084.1 GCA_036000645.1 Candidatus Methylomirabilis sp. | reverse complement strand
CCACCTTCACCCTGGCCGCGGGGTGGGCCGGGACGCTTTCGACCCTGTTTCCGCTGTACGGGGCCCGCGCCCTCGGCCTCTCCGCCGATGCGATCGGCCAGGCCGTCGGCCTCGCCTTCCTGGCCGACATCCTGGGGCTGACCGTCGCGGGGTGGGCGGCCGACCGCCTCGGCCGCCTCGCGGTTCTCCTCCCGGCCCTGGGTTGCCTCGCCCTGGGAAGCGCCCTCGTACCGTTGACCAGCGGCGCCCCGGGCTACCTCCTGGCCGGCCTCCTCCTGGGGGTCGCCTTCGCCGCCTGGATGATGCCGCCCCTGCTTCTCGCGGATCGGCTGCCGGGGGGTCTGACCGGCCGCCGGCTGGGCTGGTATCGGTTCGTCGTGGACGCGGGGTTCGTGGCGGGCCCCGTCGGGCTCACGGCCGTCGCGGAGGCCGCGGGTTTCCGCGCGGCAGGGCTGGCAGGGGCACTGCTGGCTGGGGCGGCGCTCCTCTTTACCGCGTCAGGAGGGGGGCAGCCTCAGCGGGAGGGAGAGCCGCCCCGCGAGACCGACGGGCCCACCGGAGGCTAGAAGACGCTCCCGTTTTCCGAGGGGGTGGGGACGGGCGAAGCCGTGCGGGGATCGGGGAGGGGAGAGGCCGGCGTGACGGGAACCGGGTGCTCCCGGGCCGCCCGGGGGAAGCCATAGTGCAGGAGGGTCCGGGCCGCCAGCTCCCGCTGGTACCGGTTCCGGGCTTTCAGGATCACCACCAGCAGGTAGCGGTCCTCGTGCCGGGCGGTCGCGACGAGACCGAAGCCGGCCTCCCGGGTCCAGGCCGTCTTGACGCACTCAATCGCGAAGGCCCGCTCCAGCAGGCCGAGGGATCGGTTGCGGCTGATGCGCCGGTGGTGGAAGCTCCGGCGCGAGAGGAAGTCCAGGGCGAGGGGGTAGTCCTCGAAGAGCCGAATAGCGAGGGCAGCCATGTCCCACGCGCTGCTCCGCTGGTCGGGGGAGGGGAGGCCGTGGGGGTTGGTGAAGTGTGTCTCGGTCAGGCCCAGCTCCCAGGCCCGGTGGTTCATCCGGGCAACGAAGTCCTCCTCCGTGCCCGCCAGATACTCGGCGACGGCCACGCTGGCGTCGTTGGCCGAGATGACCGTCATCGCCTCGAGGAGCGTTGCGAGGGGGACATGCTCGCCCGCCCGGAGCGGCACGCGGGAGGAGCGGGTCCGGGCGGCCCGGGGGCTGACCGGCACCTCGTCCTCCAGGTTCACCCGGCCCGCGGCCACATCCTCGAGGGCCAGGTAGAGCGTCATGAGCTTCGTGAGGCTGGCGGGGGCCAGGGCGCTCTCAGGGTTCTTGCTGAAGAGGACCTCCCCGCTGACCAGGTCCAGGACGAGGGCCGCTTCGGCCCGTAGATAGGGGGGCCGCTCCGCCACGCCGAGGGGGGCCGCCTCGCTCCCCGCCCCGAGGAGCAGCCCCGTCACCGCCGCCAGGCCGACCACGCGGGCCGCCCGGCGGCGCCCTTGACCCGCTTCGCTCACCTCGCTCACGCGTTCCCTCCGTTGCGCGCTAGGCGACCACGTCCTCGCCGCCATCCACCCCGATCGTGTTGCCGGTCACCCAGTGCGTCCCCGGTTGGCAGAGGACCGCAATGGCGCTGGCCACGTCGGCCGGCGTCGTGAGGCGGCGGTGCGGGTTCCCCTCCCGGGCGAGCTCGAGCATCTTCTCGTGGCCGGGGATCTTGCGCAGCGCCGGGGTGTCGGTCACCCCCGCGCGGATGGCGTTGGCCGTGATGCCGAGGGGGGCCAGCTCCAGGGCGAGCTGCCGGATGTGGGACTCCAGCGCCGCCTTGGCCGCCGAGACCGCCCCGTAGGTCGGGAAGACCCGGGTCCCGCCCGAGGAGGTCATGGCGAAGATCTTCCCCCCCTGCCGCATCAGGCCCCGCGCGACCAGATCCTGCACCCAGTAGACGAGGCTGTGGGCCATCACGTCCAGCGTCATGTCCATCTGCGCCTGGGTCATGGCATCCTTGGCGTCGGGGGCGACGAAGGGCTTGAGCGTCCCGAAGGCGAGGGAGTGGAGGAGGACCCGGATGGCGCCCGGCTCGCCTCGCTCCGCCAAGGTCTTCTCCATGGTATCCAGCGCTTCCTTCCGCTGCTCGGGGTCGGAAGCGTTCATGTTGAAGAAAGCTGCCTGGCGCCCCGCCGCCCGGATCTCTCCCTGGATCCGCTCCACGTTGGGGAGGGTCGCCTTGCGGTCCAGGTGGACCCCGAAGATATCCATCCCGGCCCCGGCCAGCGCCAGGGCCGTCGCCTCGCCGAACCCGCTGCTCCCCCCGAGGATGAGGCCCCAGCCCGTGAGAGTCCGCTGCCCGGCCACGACTCCCCCTCCTCTGCACGCAACGCCTGATGGGATCGGAGAAAACTCCCGGATTCTACCCGAACGCCCCGGCCGAAATCAACCTGGAACCCGGCTGTCCGGGAAGGCGGTCGCAAGAAAGGCCCGGAAGGCCTCGAGGTACGGCTTGCCCCCCACCAGGTAGGTATCATTGTGGCTCGCCCCTGGGATGCGGTAAAAGGTCTTGGGCTCGGGCGCCGCCGCGAATACCTGCTCCCCCATGTCGAAGGGTACGATCTCGTCCGCATCCCCATGCAAGACCAGGACCGGGACGCGCACGCGGCGGACCGCCCCCAGCGTGTCATAGCGCGACCGGACGAGCCACCGGACCGGGAGGAACCAGTAGTGGTGGCGCGCCATGTCCAGGAGGCTGGTGAAGGGGGTCTCCAGGATGAGGGCGGCGGGCTGGACGCGGGCCGCCAGCTCGGCCGCCACCGCCGCCCCGAGGGAGCGGCCGAAGAGGACGATGGCGCGCGGATCCACATCGCGACGGGCCTGCAGGACACGCCAGGCCGCCTCGGCGTCCTGCAGGAGCCCCGCCTCCGACGGGCGGCCCTCGCTCAGGCCGTATCCCCGGTAGTCAAAGAGGAAGACGTTGATGCCGAGGGCGTCGTGGAAGAGGCGGAGGTTATGGACCCTGTGGCTGATGTTCCCGGCGTTGCCGTGGAGCCACAGGAGCGTCGCCCGGGCCCCCCGGGCGGGGACGAACCACCCGTGGAGCCGGGCGCCGTCCGCGGCCTGGAACCGGACCTCCTCGAAGGGGAGATCGTAGGTCGCCGGGGTCGCCTCGAGCTCCCCCATCGGGAAGTAGAGGAAGTGCCGCTCCACGCCGTCCTCGCACCCGGCCAGGAGTCCCAGGGCCCCCGCGAGAGCCACCGCCCGCCATCCCTCCATGCCTGCCCCCGGGCGACTATCGCAGAAGGGGCGCGCCTGACGCAAGCGGTGGTCCCTGGTTAGGTGGGTCGGGCCGTAGCGATAGTGGAGGGTGTGCGCTCACCAATCACCATCTGGTGCCTCAGGGGGGCATGGCTGCGCTTCTGGAACTCCCCTGCCAGGAACAGGTCTTGTGCTTGTCTACCCCCAGGCGCTTCATGTGGAGGCTGAACCTTGCCACCTCGGGCTGCTACTGGGTGCTTGGATTTCCCGCAGGTGCTACCTGAACCCCGCGCAAGCCAGCACGCTCGATTGCCCGCTGCACCAACCCCGACGCCTTGGCCTCTTCGATGAAGTCGCTGAAGTAGGCAAGCCGTCCAGCCTGGCCTTTAGGGACCACCATCGCTATGAAGGTGGCGTGGAAGCGGTCCTCCAGCACGCGAGAGCCGGGCAGTCGGGCCGAAGACTGGAGCAGCGCCGTGCGGGGGGCTGCCAACACGTCGGCATTTCCGGCGCGCAGTGCGTCGAGGGCGGCGCCTGGTGTCTCGACGCGTACCAGTTCAGCTCGCTTTAGCATGCGGCTCAAAACGAGGTCTCCGGCGTTATTGCGCGTGACCGCGATGCGCCCCCCGGGCTGGTCCGCGTCGGTGACGTTGCGGATTGAGGAGCCAGCCGGCACCAAATAGGTCCAGTCCTCCTGCAGATATGGGGGGGAGAAGTCTACCTGAGCGAGCCGAGAGGGGTCGATCCCTAGAAACCCCATGTCCCACGCGCCGTCCTTGAGACCTTCGAGGATCTTGCCAGGGCTCGAATATTCGACCGGCAGGACCTCAACCCCGAGGCGCGCTGCGAGTGCGCGAGCGAGGTCCATTGCCACCCCCCGTAACTCACCAGTCACCGGGTCCTTCGTGGCGAACGATGCAGCCAAGCCCAGCCCCACTCGAACCCTACCGGCCCGGACGAGGTCCGCGACCCGCGGGTCGGACACCTGTTGGGCATTTAGGATTTGCTCTCCGAGGACCCCCACCGCGATTCCAAGTGCCAAGGTCAGCGCCAACATCAGAGCTGTTCGTCTCATAGCTCCTCCTTTTGATCAGACGGTCTGCCTCAACGATATAGCTATGCTCATAGTCCACCCCGAGCCCGAGTCGGAGACGGTCGTTGAGCTCGAGCAAATGCCGTCCGGTCCCGCAGCCAACGTCAATCACCCGCATGCCTTCCGTGATCACGTCGTGAAGAAGGTCGTGTTCAGCGCGCAAGAAGGCTTGGATCTCGGGCGGCTGCGTGGCCGGATCCAAAGCCGGCTTCAGTAACCCCGCTGCGTAGACGTCGTCGTTCAACATGAGTGCTCCGGAAACATGATGCGCTGCCTAAGGCTGGGGTTGAGCGGGCGCCGAGGCGCGCAGCGACGAGGGAACCCAGCAGCCCCGTTGTTGGGCCCTCCACGGCAACCCCTGGTTATGTTTCCTTGCTGACAAGAGCATCCGCAATGCGCCGATCCGGCACCAGCCACATGAGGGCAACGATCACGTAGATGCCACCGCCAATCCAAGGTGACAGGAAAGAGGCAGCGACGGCGATGGCGTAAAGGAAGGCCGACAGCCTTCCCTTCCAGTCCTGACCCACGGCAACTTTCAGCAACGAGTCACGACCTTGTGATGCAATGATGGTATGCTGCAAGAGCAAGTAGGCGATCGCTGCCATGAAGAGCACGGCACCGTAGAGCGCCATGGGAGCGGCGGCGAACTGATTCTCCCCCATCCACCCGGTCGCGAATGGAAACAAAGAAAGCCAAAACAAAAGATGAA
>DASYVA010000083.1 GCA_036000645.1 Candidatus Methylomirabilis sp. | reverse complement strand
CGCTGGGTCACATGATGTCCCTCGTGCGGATTAGCTTTTTCCGGGGCCCCCCTCGGCCAGGAGCCGAGGGGCCCCCCCTCCGCTACGGGGGCCTTGGGCGGCATCCGGCGCCACCCGGACGCTGTCACGTTCGTTCCGTCGTTTGTACTAGACGGGGGCCGGAGGAGGCTGCCCCGCTGCTGCATAGAGCCGAACGACGTGCTCCCAGGGGAGGCGGACCCTCCCGAGGAGTACCTCTCGTCTGATACCCCCGTGGCAGTCGGAGCCGCCCGTCACGAGCAGGCCGTTCGCCTCGGCCACCCGGCAGACGGCGAGGGTGGCCGCGGCGTCGTGGCCGGTGTGGTAGGCCTCCAGGCCCTGGAGACCCGCTCGCACGAGCCGCGGAACCTCGTCCAGGAGGCTCGAGCGAACCGGGTGGGCCAGGACGGGGACCCCTCCGGCCTCCCGAACCAGGGCGATCGCCTGGGCCGCGGTGAACCCGGTCCGGGGAACGTAGGCCGGCTTCCCCCGCGCCAGGTAGCGGTCGAAGGCTTCCTGCAGACTCCTCACGACCCTCGCCTCCAACAGTGCTGCGGCCACATGCGGCCGCCCGAGCGTCCCCGGTCCCGCCGCCGCCTCCACCGCCTCCATCGGGATCCGTACGCCCATCGCCTGGAGCCGCGAGAGGATCGCGGCCGCCCGGACGCGGCGCTCGGCGGCGAAGCGCCGGAGGGCCGCGCGCAGCGCCGGCTCCTCCCACCGGATCAGGTAGCCCAGCAGGTGGATCTCCCAGTCCTCCTCGTCCACCGAGAGCTCCACGCCCGGGATGGCGGTGAGCCCCGCGGCCGCCGCGGCGGCCAGGAACTCGGGGAGCCCCTCCACGGTGTCGTGGTCCGTGAGGGCGACGGCCGCGAGCCCGGCGCCCTTTGCGCGCCGGACCACCTCCGCGGGGGGATCGGATCCATCGGAGTAATACGAGTGGAGATGCAGATCGGCTTCGGCGGCGGTCACGGGGGAACCATTCGACCGGGCGGGGGGAGGGTCAGCGAATCACCTGCTCGCTCTCGGGGTCGAAGAAGTGCATCTTGTCTTCGGCCAGGGCGAGGCGGATGCGGTCCTGCGCCCGGACCGCGAGGCTCGGCTCCACGCGCGCGGTGAGCGCGTCGGTGCCGGCCCGCATGTTCAGGAGGATTTCGGCCCCGAGCGGCTCCACCACCTCCACGACGGCCTCGAACGTGGGGCGGCCGTCGGTGGCACCCGCGGCGACGATGTCCTCGGGCCGGATGCCGAAGGTGAGCTTCCTCCCCGCGTAGGGCTGCAGCGCCGCGGCCCGCGCAGCCGGCGCGGGCACACGGAAGCCGTTGGCGACGAGGGTGAGGCGGGCGTCGGCCGCCTGGACCGTGACGGGGATGAAGTTCATGGCGGGGGAGCCGATGAAGCCGGCCACGAAGCGGTTCACGGGCTGCTCGTACACCTGGAGGGGGGGGCCGACCTGGTGGATCCGGCCGTCCCGCATGACCACGATCCGGTCCCCCATGGTCATCGCCTCAACCTGGTCGTGCGTCACGTAGACGATGGTGGCGTGCAACCGCTGGTGGAGCTTCTTCAGCTCGACCCGCATCTGGACCCGCAGCTTCGCGTCCAGGTTCGAGAGCGGCTCGTCGAAGAGGAAGACCTGCGGCTTGCGGACGATCGCCCGCCCCACCGCGACCCGTTGCCGCTGGCCGCCCGAGAGGGCCTTGGGCTTGCGTTGGAGGAGCTCCTGGATTCCCAGGATCTCCGCCGCCTCCCGGACGCGCTGGTCGATCTCCTGCCGGGGGAACTTCCGGAGCTTCAGCCCGAAGGCCATATTGTCGTACACGGACATGTGGGGGTAGAGGGCGTAGTTCTGGAAGACCATGGCGATGTCCCGATCCTTGGGCGGGACATCGTTGACCAGCCGGCCGCCAATGAAGATCTTTCCCGCGGTGATCTCCTCGAGGCCGGCAATCATCCGGAGGGTGGTGGACTTCCCGCACCCCGACGGTCCGACCAGGACCACGAACTCCTGGTCCTGGATCTCCAGGTTCACATTCTCGACCGCCACGACCTCGTCGAACCGCTTCCCCAGGCTCTCCAGGTAGACCGTCGCCACGCCTCACCCCTCCCGCACGGGACCTCTTCCGCCGACTGTGTGGCCAGATGATACTGAAGGGCCCAGCGACGGTCAAGACGCTTGTGCGAGCGGCGTACGCTCGCCGGTGGCGGCCGGGACCGGTCTCCCCTCCCCTTGGCACGGGGCCTGCATAAGTACCCGTCGATTAGGCATTGACCGGAAAACGTCGGCCCTCGCTGGCCGATTTCCAGAGACCGACGGACAGGCTGCCCGACCCTTCCGAGCCCCTTGGGCATCCACCGCCCCGGAGGCCCTCTTGCCCGAGACTCGAGCCTGCGATCTGCTGGCCACGCTGGCCGAGCTGTGCGCGGGCCTGGAGTCCTCGCCGGACCCCGGGGAGGGGGTGCGACCCTGCCTCCGGGCCCTGGCCGAGGCCCTGTCTCTCAGAGGGGCGGCGGTCTGGGGGGCGGGAACCGAGGACCTGACCCTCCTCGCCCAGCACGGCCTTCCCGGATCGTGGGCGGAGGCGGCCGCCAGACTGAAACCGGACGGGCCGCTTGCCGCCGCGGCATCCGGGCGCCGGGGGGTGGTGATCCTCCCCGGGACCCCCTGCCTCCCCCCCCTCCCAGGCGCTGCCGGCGGTGCGGCCGGGGCTGCCGCGGCGGCGTCCCTCAGGGTGGGGACTCGGACAGTGGGGCTCCTGGTGGCCCTCGCGGAAACCCCGGAAGCCTTCGGGGAGGAGGTGCGGGGCCTGCTGGAGGCGGCAGCGAGCCTGCTGGCCGGGGGCCTCGCGTTCGCGCAGTGCCTCAGGGAAGCGACCACCCGGGCCCAGCGCCTCGAGGACCTCACCCGGGTCGCCCAGCGCCTCATGGCACTCCTGGACGTGGAGAGCCTTCCCCAGGCGATCGCGCAGGAGGCGGCCCGCTTCCTCGGGGCCGAGGCGGCGTTGTGCCGCCTCCTGGAAGGGGAGCATCTCCGCCTGCTGGCCCAGAGCGGTGGGGCGGAGGGGCCGATTGCGTGGCGGGATCTCATCCGGGTCGGGGAGAGCCTCAGCGGCACCGTGGCGGCGCAGGGGGAGCCACTGGCCATAGCCGATCTGGCGGGAGAGCCCCGCCTTCTCCCGTCGCACCGGGAGGCGGTGGTGCGTCGGGGCTACCGAGCCTACCTGGGACTGCCGCTGCACCGGAGCGGGCGCCTCGTGGGCGTCCTGAGCCTCTACGCGACACGGATCGGAGCCTTCGGACCGGAGGATGTCGCGCTGGGAATAGGGCTGTCGGAGCAGGTGGCGCTGGCCCTGGAGAAGGCCGATCTCCTCCGCCGGGAGCGGCAGCAGGGGGATCGCCTCCGGGCGCTGCACGCCCTCAGCCGCGCGGTCGCCGGGAGCCTGGATTTGCAGGAGATCCTCCGGCAGGTAGTGGCGGCGGCAGTGGCGCTCACCGGGGACGCCGTCGCCGCCCTCTGGGTCCTCGAGCCGGATGGGACCTTGAGCCTGGGCGCGAGCAGCGGCCTCTCCCACCCCGAGGTCCGCCACCAGACCCGCTTCCGGGTGGGGGAGGGGATCGTGGGAGAGGTCGCGGAGCGGCGCGAGGTGCTTCTCGTCGCGGACATCCAGGCGGATCCCCGGCTCATCAATCGGGAGCTGGCCGAGGCGGAGGGGCTCCGGGCGAACGCCGGGCTCCCCCTCCTGGTCGGGGAGCGGTGCGTCGGGGTCCTGGATCTGACGCGCCGCTCCGCCCGGGCCTTCTCCGCGGAGGAACTGACCGTCCTCACGTCCCTGGCCGACCACGCCGCCATCGCCGTCGCCAACGCCCGCCTCTACCAGGAGGCCCGCCGCCGGGCGGAGCGCCTCGCCGCCATGGGCACCGTGGCCCGGACGCTCACCGCGTCCCTCGAGGAGCGGGCCGTCTTCGAGTGCATCGCCCGCGCGGCCATGGACCTGCTCGGGGGAGACATGGCCCGCCTCTGGGTCCACGACGAAGACCGGGGGCTCGTGCGGGTCGCGGCCGGCGCGGGCGTCCCGGACTTTCCGCTCCCGCCCCGCGACACGTTCGCCCCCGGGGAGGGGCTGGTGGGGAGCGTCTTCGCCGAGCGGAGGCTCCGGGTCGTGGTGGATCCCGAGCGGGACCCGCTCTACGCGCAGCAGGCCTGGGCCGCGGCCGCAGGCGTCCGGGCCGCCGCCGCCGTCCCGGTTCTCATGGGAGAGCGGGCGCTCGGGGTCCTGAGCGTGGTGTTCCGGAAGCCGCCGCACCTCGGGGTGGAGGAGCTGAACCTCCTGACCTCCTTCGCCAACCAGGCGGCCGTGGCCATGGAGAACGCCCGGCTCTACCAGCACCTCAAGGACTACAGCGCAGGCCTGGAAGAGAAGGTGCGGGAGCGGACCGCGGCCCTCGAGGCGGCCAACGTGCAGCTCACCGAGGCGAACCGCCTCAAGTCGGCCTTCCTGGCCAATATGTCCCACGAGCTTCGGACGCCCCTCAACTCCATCATCGGGTTCTCCGAGGTCCTGGAGGACGGCGCCTTCGGCCCCCTCACCGAGCGCCAGCGCCTGTACGTCCAGAACATCCTGAGCAGCGGGCGGCATCTGCTGAGTCTCATCACCGACATCCTGGACCTGAGCAAGATCGAGGCGGGCAAGATGGAGCTCCGCCTGGGCCGGTTCCCTGTGGGGCAGGCCCTCGCCGAAGCGGTGGAGGTCATCCGGGGCCAGGCCCTGGAAAAGTCCATCACCCTTACCCTCGAGGCGGAGACGGGCCTCCCGGACCTCACCGGCGATGCCGGGAAGTTCCGCCAGATCTGCTTCAACCTCTTGAGCAACGCGCTGAAGTTCACGCCCGACGGGGGCCGGGTGAGCGTGCGGGCCCGGGCCGTCAGCCTAGACGGCCCGCACGGTCCGGCCCCGGCGGTCGAGGTGGCGGTGACCGATACGGGGATCGGGATCGAGGCGGCCGACCAGGAGCGGATCTTCCGGGAGTTCGAGCAGGTGGACGGGTCCTACGCCCGAGAGTACGCCGGGACCGGCCTCGGCCTCGCCCTGACCCGCAAGCTGGTCGAGATGCACGGCGGCACCATCCGGGTGGAATCGGCCGGGCCGGGACGCGGCTCCACCTTCCGGGTCCACCTCCCCCTGCGGCCGCCGGTCCTGGAGGGGGAGATCCTGGTGGTGGACGACGACGCCCAGCTGCTCCAGGCTCTGACGGAGACCTTCACGCGCCTGGGGTACGGAGTCCGGGCGGCGGGGGACGGGGAGGAGGCGCTGGCGGCGGTGGCGGCCGCCCGCCCCGACTGCCTCGTCCTGGATCTGCATCTCCCCCGCCGGAGCGGGCTCGAGGTCCTCCGGGCGCTCCGCGAACAGGCCGGCACGCGGGGCATCCCGGTGGTGGCCCTGACCGGGTGGGGGGAGCAGGAGGGGCGGGAAGCCCTCCGGTTGGGCGCGCGGGAGTTCCTCACCAAGCCGGTCTCTCCGTCGGTCCTCGCGGCCACGGTGGACCGGCTCGTGCAGGCCGGGGTCCGGGAGCGGCGTCGATGATGACCATCCTGATCATCGAGGACAACCGGCGGAACATGCTGCTGGTCCGGGAGCTTCTCGCGATGCACGGGTTCCGGGCGCTGGAGGCCTCCGACGCCGAGGAGGGGATCGCGCGCGCCAAGGCGGAGCGGCCCGACCTCATCCTGATGGATCTCCAGCTCCCGGGGATGGACGGCCTGACCGCCACCCGGTTGCTCCGCCAGGATCCCGCCACCGCCGCGATCCCCGTGATCGCCCTCACGGCCCACGCCATGAAGGGGGACCGGGAGCGGGCCCTGGAGGCGGGCTGCACCGGCTACATCCCGAAACCCATCGACACGCGGCGCTTCCTGGCCCAGATCCGGACGTTCCTACCGGGCGCGGCGAAACCGGGGCGGGCCTGAGCCATGGGCTTCCCCCGCACCCCCCACATCCTCCTGGTGGACGATGAGGAGTGGAACCTCGGCCTCCTGGAAGGTCTCCTCGGGCCCCACGGGTGCCGCCTGAGCCGCGCCGCCGACGGGGAGACGGCCCTCCGGCTCGCCGTCGCAGAGGCCCCGGACTGCATCCTCCTGGACGTGATGCTCCCGGACGTGGACGGCTTCGAGGTCTGCCGCCGCCTGAAGGCGGACCCGACCACGACAGCGATCCCGGTGATCATGGTGACGGCGCTCCGGGAGCGCGAGGATCGAGCCCGGGGTCTGGAGGCGGGGGCCGACGACTTCCTCAGCAAGCCGGTGAACACGCACGAGCTCTGGGCCCGCGTCCGCTCCCTCCTGCGGCTGCGCTTCCTGCACGAGGAGCTGGCGGATCGACTCCGGCAGCTCCGGGCCGCCGAGACGCTAAAGGAGCAGCTCACCCAGCTCCTGATCCACGACCTGAACGGACCCCTGAGTGCCCTGAAGGTGAACCTGAGCGTCCTCCTGGCCGGCCTCGAGGAGCCGCTCCAGCCCCGGCAGGAGGCGATCCTCACGCGGGCGCTGGGGAACGCCGAGCACCTCTCCCACCTCATCCGGACCCTGCTGGACATTGCCCGGCTGGAAGAGGGGCGCCTGCCGGTGAAGGAGGAGCCGGTATCCCTCCCGGCGCTGGCCGCGGCCGCGTCCCGCGAGCAGGAGGCCGCGTTTCGGGCCAAAGGAGTGGCGCTCGAGGTGGCCGTGTCGGCCGGTCTTCCCCCCGTCCTCGGGGACGAGGACCTCCTGACCCGGATCCTGGATAACCTCCTGCGCAACGCCCTGGAGTTCACCCCTGCCGGAGGGCGGGTGACGGTCACGGGCCGCGCCGGCGCGGAGGAGGTCACGCTGGGCGTGCGGGACACCGGCCAGGGGATTCCCGCCGCCTTCCGCGAGAAGATCTTCGACAAGTTCGCCCAGGCGGAGGTCGGATCCCGGGGGGGACGCCGGGGAACGGGTCTCGGGCTGACCTTCTGCCGGTTGGCGGTGGAGGCCCACGGCGGCCGGATCTGGGTGGAGAGCGCGGAGGGCAGGGGAAGCTGCTTCTTTGTGACGCTGCCCCGCGCCGGGGAGGAGACGGATGGCTGAGCGGCCAGCCACCATCCTGATGGTGGACGACGAGCCCCAGAACCTCGACCTCCTGGAGGCCCTCCTCCTCCCCCACGGCTACCGCCTCCTCCGGGCGGCCGCCGGGGAGGAGGCGCTGGCGGCGGTCCGGGCCGAGCGGCCCGACCTCGTCCTGCTGGACGTCATGATGCCGGGACTCGACGGCTTCGAGGTCTGCCGCCGGCTGAAGGCGGAGCCCGCCACCCGCTTCATCCCGGTGGTGATGGTCACCTCGCTCCGGGACGTGGAGGACCGGATCCGCGGGATCGAGGTGGGGGCGGACGACTTCCTCAGCAAGCCGGTGAACCGGCATGAGCTGGTCAGCCGAGTCCGGGCCAGTCTCCGCCTGGGCTACTACCGCCACCTGCTCGAGGAGCGGGCGCGCTTCGATGCCGTGGTGGCGGGCCTGCGGGATGGGATCGTCGTCTGCGACGGGGCCTTCCGGGTGACCTCCTGCAACGGCGCGGCCCAGGGGCTCCTGAACCTTCCCCCCGACCGGTGGGCCGGGGTGGACCTCCTCGAACACCTGGCCGGCACGTTCCAGAGCGCCCTGCCGCTTGCCGGGCTGCGGGGAGGGCGCGACCGGGGCATGGACTTCGAGCTCACGCGGCCGGGGGAAACCTTCCCCCTCACCCTGGCGGCCCAGCTCACCCGGACCTTCGGGCCCGATGGGACGCCGGAGACGGTCGCGCTGGTGGTACGGGACGTGACCGACCAGCGCCGGGAGGAGCGCCTGAAGGGGGATTTCCTGTCGCTGATGTCCCACAAGTTCAAGACCCCCATCACGGTGATCGGCGGCTACGTCGCCCTCCTCCTCCGGGGGCAGCTCGGGGAGCTGACCGGCCGGCAGCGGGAGGCCCTGCAGGGGATGACCCAGAAGGCGGAGGAGCTGGAGCGCCTCGTGGACCGGCTCCTCACCTTCAGCGCCCTGGCGGGGGCCGACCTGACCCGGCAGCGGGAGGTGGTGCGGGCGGACGCCGTCCTCCCGGCGGTCGCCGACCGGGTCGGCAAGCGCTATCCGGACCGGAAGATCGCCGTGGCGCCCGAAACCCCACTCTCCCCGCTCATGGTTGCGGCGGATCCCAGGCTGCTCGAGATGGTCTGGGAGAATCTGATGGACAACGCCGTGAAGTTCAGCGACAAGACCGAGCCGGTCATTCGGGTGGGGATGGTGGTGGAGGGCGGGGCGCTGAAGTGCTGGGTGGCCGACAACGGCCCCGGCCTTCCCCACGAGAAGGCAGAGGAGATCTTCCGTCCCTTCAGTCAACTGGAAGAGTCCTTCACCGGCAGCGTCGAAGGGGCCGGGCTCGGGCTCCCGCTCGTGCGGCGAATCGTGGAGGCCCACGGGGGGCGGACCTGGGTCGAGTCCCGCCTCGGGGCCGGCACCACCTTCTACTTTACGTTCCCCCTCGCCTCAAGCGATTCTCCCGCCGCGTCAGCCTCCCCCCGCGCGCCCGAAAGCCGTTGACGGGTCCGGCGCCTTCTGGTACTCCTGTGGCGCTCTCCCCGGGGCGAGGAGCGGGACGTGACACACGGAAAGGTCCGGGTCCGGTTTGCGCCCAGTCCAACCGGCACCCTGCACGTCGGGGGGGCCCGGACTGCCCTCTATAACTGGCTCTTCGCCCGCCACCACGGGGGCACCTTCATCCTCCGGATCGAGGATACCGATGTGGAGCGCTCCACCGAGGAGTCGGTGCAGGCGATCCTGGAGAGCCTGAGCTGGCTGGGGCTCACATGGGACGAGGGCCCCATCCGCCAGGCGGACCGGATGGCCCTGTACCGGGCGGCAGCCGAGCGCCTCGTCAGGGAGGGGCGGGCCTACTGGTGCCTCTGCGCGCCGGAGGAGCTGGAGGCCCGCCGGAAAGAGGCGCTGGCGGCAGGCCGCTCCCCCCGGTACGACGGGCGCTGCCGCGACCGGGCCCACGCGCCGGGCGGCCGGCCCGCCGCCCTTCGGATCCGGACGGAGATGGAGGGGGAGACGGTGGTGGAGGATCTCGTCCACGGACCGGTGAGCTTCCAGAATGCGGACCTGGACGACTTCATCCTCCAGCGTTCGGACGGCGTCCCGACCTATAACTTCGCCGTGGTCGTGGATGACAGCGAGATGGGGATCACCCACGTCATCCGAGGGGATGACCACATCCCGAACACGCCCCGCCAGATCCAGGTCTACCGGCACCTCGGCCGGCCGCTCCCCAAATTTGCCCACATCCCCCTCATCCTCGGTGCCGACCGGGCCCGCCTGTCGAAGCGGCACGGCGCCGCCTCCGTCATGGCCTTCCGGGAGATGGGCTACCTCCCGGAGGCCGTCGTCAACTACCTGGCCCGCCTCGGCTGGGCGTACGGGGACCAGGAGGTGTTCTCCCCGGAGGAGCTCATCCGGCACTTCACGCTGGAGAAGGTGGGGAACGCGGCGGCCGTCTTCGACCAGGGGAAGCTCGACTGGCTGAACGCCCACTACCTCCGGGTGGCCGATCCGGCCCGCCTGGCCGACCTCTTGCCCGAGCACTGGGGGCAGGCCGGCGTGTCCGCGGAGGCGGTGGCGACCACCGAGCCAAGCTGGCGGGTGGCGGTCGTGGTGGCGTTCCGCGAGCGGGCGAAGACGCTCCGCGAGCTGGCCGAGTCCTCCCGGTTCCTCTTCGATGTGCCCGTGCCGATGGACCCCGAGGCGGTGGCCAAGCACCACACCCCGGAGGCCATCGCGCTGCTCGGGGAGCTCCTCCCACGCCTGGAGGTGCTGCCCGCCTTCACCGCCGACGCCCTGGAAGCCTGCTATCGCGGCTTCGCCGACGAGAAGGGGATCAAGCTCGGGGTGGTGGCCCAGGCCACCCGCGTCGCCCTGACCGGCCGGTCCGTGAGCCCGCCCCTCTTCGAGATCATGCCCCTTCTGGGGCGCGACCGGGCGCTCGCGCGCCTGCGCGCGCTCCTCTCGGCCAAAAATCCTTTAGGGCCGCCCGCCCGGAGCCTATAATGGCCCCCGTCAGGCGGGCCCGGGCCGGGGCGCGCGGGGCGGGTCCGCCCTGAGCCTTGCGACCCTCCGGCCTTGCGTTCACCGCCGGGGCCGATGCGGGAGGTCCTCCGTGGCCGCCAACCACTACCTGCCGGAGATCACCCAGCCGGAGGCCGAGCGGATCCTCTGGGAGCGGGGCCTGGTGCTCATTCCGACGGGGAGCGTGGAGCAGCACGGCCCCCACCTGCCCTGCGGGACCGACGCCCTGGCCGCCCTGGCCGTCGGCCGCGCCGTCGCCCCGCGCGTCCGGGGGCTCCTGGTCTCCTTGGGGCCGCTCGGGATTGCCCCGGTCCACCTGGGTTTCGCCGGGACCCTCTCCGTCAAGGCCGAGACCTTCATGCGCCTCTTCCGCGACGTCTGCCTGAGCCTCACCCGCCACGGGGCGGACAAGGTCGTCGTCCTCAACTGGCACGGGGGCAATGCCGCTGCCCTGGGGAGCGTGGCCGGGGAGCTGCAGGCGGAGGGGCGGGCCCGCTTCCTCATCATCCAGCTCGCCCGGCTGGCCGGGGAGGTCCTTGGGGATCCGGCTGGCCTCAGCCACGGGGGGGCGATCGACACCCTGGCCATGCTGGCGCACGACCCGGCCCTCGTCCACCTGGACCGGGCCGGGAACCCCTCCCCGCCGGATGCGGCGGCCCCGTCGGATGCCCGGCCGCAGGGGCCGGGCCCGAGCCGTGCCCTCATCGCCGACATCCGGGAGCTCCTGCCCACCGGCTGGTCCGGCGAGTTGGCGGGGGTGACGGTGGAGAAGGGGCGAACCCTCCTGGCACAGGTGGCCGACGCCGTGGTGGAACAGGTGGAGGCGGTCTTCGGACCGTAGTCGCGGCTCCCGGAGAGAGGAGGTGGGGCATGGGATCCATCGGCCGAGGCGCAGGGATCCTGATCCTGGCGGGCGGGCTCACGGCCGCGGCCCCTGCGCTGGGGGCGGATCCGACGTACGAGTTGAAGTGGAACACGGTGGCGGTGCCGACGCAGCCCCAGTACAAGGCGATGGAGGTCTTCGCCCGCACCGTGGAGGGACTCAGCGCGGGGAAGATCAAGGCGCGGCTCTTCCACTCGGGCCAGCTCGGCGACCAGAAGACGAAGCTGACGAAGGTGCAGCGCGGGACACTGGAGATGGCCTTCGCCGACGCCGCCTGGTTCGCGGATCATGTCCCCGAAATGGGCGTCTTCGGCGCGGCGTATCTCTTCCGGGATCTCGATCACCTCTACCGCGTCATGCTCGGTCCGATCGGACAGGAGTACTTCGAGATGGCGGCCCGGAAGACGAATATCCGCCCCCTCGATGTCTGGTACCTGGGGACGCGGCAGCTGAGCCTCCGGACGAAGCCGGTGACCACCCCGGCCGACATGAAGGATGTCAAGCTCCGGGTCCCGAGCGCCCCCATGTGGATTGCCATGGGCCGAGCGCTCGGGGCCAACCCCACTCCGCTCGGCTTCGGCGAGCTGTACCTGGCCCTGAAGACCGGGACGGTGGATGGGCAGGATAACCCCCTCCCCACCAACGAGGCGGCCAAGTTCTACGAGGTCACCAGGTACATCGTGATGACCAACCACGTGATCGGCCAGCTCTGGCCCATCATCAACGAGCCGCTCTGGCAGGGGATGCCGGCCGAGTACAAGCAGTGGGTGCGGATGTCCCTGGCGGTCGCGCGCCAGTACATGAATTACCTGGTCTTGGAGGGAGAGGCCACGCTGCTGGAGAAGTTCGAGAAGCAGTACGGCCTCAAGATCGTCTATCCCGACGTGGACGCCTTCCGCAGGAACGCCCGCCCCGCCTACAAGGAGTTCGAGGCCAAGTGGGGGCCGGGCCTGTACGAAAAGATCCAGGGGATTCCGTAGGCCTTTCGAGTTCCGAGTGATCATGGGCAACGCCGCTCCGGGGGGTGGGGCATCACCCCCCGGTCTGTTTGTGGGGCGATCCGCCGTGCGCACCCTGCTGGATCGGGTGGCATGCTTCCTCGAGGAGACGTGCGGGGTGATCACCCTGTGGGTGATGTTCCTCGCCATCGTCATCCAGGTCGTCTTCCGCTACCTGTTCACCCCGCTCATCTGGCCGTTCGAGCTGTCTATCTATATGTACATCTGCCTCGTCTACCTCGGAGCCGCCCTGGCGGCGCGCCAGCGGTCCCACGTGGCGTTCGGCGTCCTCTTCGATGCTCTGCCGGCGCGCATCCAGCGGGCGGTCTCGGTGGCATTGCAGGTGCTCGGGGCCGCGGCGCTCGCCACCCTGGTCCTCCCCGGGATCCAGTTCATGACCCAGAGCTATACCATCCGCTCCGCCTCGCTCCGGATCCCCTGGAGCGTCCTGGTCTTCGTCTATCTCGTGAGCATGCTCCTGCTGGCGGGGCACCTGGTGGCGGGCGCGGTCGGCGACTGGCGCGACGCCCCGGACCGGGACGGGTGAGATGGCCGTCGCGGCGTGGGCGGCGGTCTTCATCCTGTTCTTCCTGTTCCGGGGCTCCATCGCCCTGGGCATGGTGACCTCCACGGTGGTCTATTGCCTCCTGAAGGGGATCAGCCTCCAGGAGGTGGTCGAGACTATGGTGATCGGCTTCGACAACCAGTTCCTCCTGCTGGCCATCCCCCTCTTCGTCCTCTCGGCCCGCCTGATGAACGCCGGGGGGATCACGACCCGCCTCTTTGCTTTCGCCGACAGCGCGGTGGGATTCCTGCGGGGCGGGCTGGCGCACGTCAACGTGGTCGGGAGTATCATCTTCTCGGGGATGACCGGATCGGCCCTCGCCGACGCGGCCGGCCTCGGACTCATGGAGATCAAAGCGATGGAGGAAGGCGGCTACCCGCGGCCGTTCGCCTGCGCCGTGTCGGCCGCTACCGCCACCATCGGCCCGATCATTCCCCCCTCCATCCCCATGGTCATCTTCTCCATGCTCTCGGGGGCGTCGCTGGGAAACCTGTTCCTGGGGGGCGTGGTCCCCGGCCTGCTCATGGGCGCGGCGATGATGCTCTACATCGCCGCCGTGGCGGGCCGGCGGAATTACCCCGTGGGACGGTGGCTCGGGTTCCGGGCGCTGCTCAGCGCGTTTCGGAGAGCGTTCCTGGCGCTCCTGACCCCCGGGATCCTGCTCGGCGGGATCTACTCCGGGGTCTTCACGCCGACGGAGGCCGGCGCAGCGGCGGCGCTGTATGCGTTGGTCCTCGCGACCCTCGTCTACCGGGAGCTGGGGCTGCGCGGGCTGTACCGGGAGATGGTGGCCACGGTGGAGAACGTCGGCTTCCTGAGCTTCATCATCGCCGGGGCTTTCAGCTTCAGCTACGTGGTCACCCTGGAGGGAATCTCGGCGACGATCGCCACCGCCGCTGTCTCCCTGACGGCTGATCCATCTCTCCTCCTCCTGGTTCTGAACCTCCTGTTCCTGATCCTGGGGTGCGTCCTGGATACGATGGTGCTGCTCCTCGTCGTGGTCCCCATGATCCTGCCGGCGGTGAGGGCCCTGGACATCGACCTCGTCCATTTCGGGGTCGTCATCGTCTTGAACATGATGATCGGCTTGTGCACGCCCCCCTATGGGATGCTGCTCTTCACGGTGAGCGGCCTCACCAGGACCCCCCTCGGGCCGATCATCCGGGAGATCGTGCCCTTCCTGGTCGTCCTGATCGGCGTCCTCTTCCTGATCACCTACGTGCCATCTCTGGTGCTCTTCTTGCCCCGGCTGGTGGGGTTCCAGGGGTGAGCGTGAATCCCCTGCGCTCTTCGGGCATCCTGGCGGGGAGGGGCAACCGATGGCCGTGGACGCGCCTGGTCTCCTCCGGCGGCTCCGGGAGGAGTTGAAGCCGGTGGAGGCGAAGATCCTGGGGCATCCTTTCCTCACCGCCCTGGAGCGGGGGGAAGTTCCTCGGGGGGGCCTCCAGGAATTCGCGCGCCAGCAGTACCACATCATTGCGAGTGACCTGCGGAGCGTCGCGCTCGCCGTGGCCCGGGCGCCGGCGGGGGCCGCGCAGGACTTTTTCCGCCACGCCCTCGAGGGAGAGGCGGCCGCCTTCGAGGCGCTGCGGGCCTTCGCGACCTCCCTCGATCTCACGGAGGAGGTCCTGCGTGCCGCGGATCCCCACCCGGGAGCGTTCGGCTACAGCGCCTATGTCACCTGGCTGGCCTGCTACGGCTCCGCGGCGGAGTTCGCCGCCGCATTTCTCGTGAACCTGCCGGCTTGGGGGGCGAACTGCGGCCGGGTGTCCCGGGCCCTGCAGAGCCGGTACGGGCTGCCTTCCGCGGCCGTAGCGTTCTTCGACCTGTTCGCGACGCCACCCGCCGGCTTCGAGGAGGCGGCCACGGCGGTGATCGCGGACGGCGTCGCGCGGGGGGTGGAGCCGGCGCTCATCCGGCGGGCCGCCCACCTCCTGCAGGGCTACGAGCTTCTGTACTGGGATACCCTGCACCGGGCGGGGGTCGGGGCCGCGTGAGGGGGCACGGGATGTTCGACGACGCGCGCCGGTTCCTAACGTCGGCGCGGAGCGCCTCGCAGCCGGGGAGGGGCCGTGTGGCAGGGTGAGGTGGTGGGGATCTACATCACGCCGGGAGCCGCCCAACCGATGAGGGTGGTGACCGAGGTGCGGGCGGTGACCGGCAAGGGGCTCGAGGGGGATCGCTACTCCCGGGAGGTCGGGACCTACTCGGCCAAGCCCGGGCCCCACCGGGAGGTCACGCTCATCGCCGTCGAGGCGCTGGAGGCGGTCGCCCGCGAGACCGGCATCGCCCTCGCGGCGGGCGAGTCGCGCCGCAACATCGCCACCCGCGGGGTTCCTCTCAACGACCTGGTCGGGCAGACGTTCCGCGTGGGAGGGGCCCGGGTGCGCGGAGTGCGCCTCTGTCCCCCCTGCCAGCATTTGGAAGACCTCACGCGCCTGCCAGGCGTGATGAAGGCGCTGGTGGACCGGGGCGGGTTGCGGGTTCAGGTGCTCGCGGACGGGCAGATCCGCGTTGGCGATCCGATCCGCCCCGAGACCCCGTGAGAGAGCAGGGCCGCCCCCGCATCAGAAACCCTTTGAGTTTCCGGGAGGACCGGCTATAATACCGCACGTCTTCCGAGCCAGCCTCCGGCCTCCGCCGGGGCCTGCCCCGGGAGCGCTCGCCACCAGGCCGTACTGCGGGATCGGATAATGGTAGTCCGCCTGACTCTGGATCAGGTCGTCGAGGTTCGAGTCCTCGTCCCGCAGCCATCCGGCCCCATCGTCTAGTGGCCTAGGACGCGGCCCTCTCAAGGCCGAAACATGGGTTCGATCCCCATTGGGGCCACCAGGAAAGAATCAAGCAATTTCCAGGGTTAGCGGGGAAGCAGGGGGGCGAGCCAGGGAGGCGGCAGGGGCCAGAATATGCCAGGAAAAGCCCCCCTCGGTGGCAAACAAATGGCAAACGGTCGGGAGGGTGAAATCTCATTGCCACCGGCCAAGAGGTAGGCTAGACTTCGCCTGAAAATTCAACCGGCCCACCTTGCCCAGGGAGCCGGCGAGCCTAAAAGGAGGCGGAAGCACCGCGAGGTGCGACCGCCTTCGGTGTTATAGGGGCCGATTGCCACGAGGCAATACCTCGACCCTCTGGGGCCGAGGGCTGGATGAAATGAAAACGACGCCCCCCTCCAAAGCCTTCGCCGATCTCACCCTCTCCAGCTTCCTCCGCCACCTCGGCCACAAGCTCGTCGCGATCCAGCGCGACGGGAACCGAGCCGTCTTCGTGTTCGCTGTCACTCCAGCCCTCGAGGCCGACGTTCTCCGCTTCTACAACGGCGAGGGCTCCGTCGAGCCGTTGTCCTTCTCGGAACTCGTTCGGTCCCTGAAGGCCGCGGCGATGGCGCAGGCGGGGGGGCGATGAGCGTCCGCCGAACGAGTCCGCCCGCTGACCCTA
>DASYVA010000082.1 GCA_036000645.1 Candidatus Methylomirabilis sp. | reverse complement strand
CGCCACCCGCTGCTGCTGCCCGCCGGAGAGCTGCCCCGGATACCGGTCCTCAAGCCCCGTCAGGTTCACCTTCCGCAGGCCCTCCGCCACCCGGGCCTGGAGCTCCTGGGCAGGGAGTCGCTTGAGCTTCAGTCCGTAGGCCACGTTCTGCCAGACCGTCATATGCGGCCAGAGAGCGTAGTTCTGGAACACCATGCCGATGTTCCGCTGGTAGGGGGGGATGGGGTTGACCAGGCGGTCGTTGAAGTAAATCTCGCCGGTGTCGGGGACGTGGAAGCCCCCGATGAGGCGGAGGAGCGTGCTCTTCCCGCAGCCCGAGGGCCCCAGGAGGGTGAAGAGCTCCCCGTCCCGGATCTCGAGGGAGACGTGGCTGACCGCCTCGAGCGGGCCGAAGCGCTTGGTCAGGTCGGTGATCCGGATCCGCATGCCGGAGGGGGGTACCCGCTACTGCGCCTTCTTCAGTTCCTCCCACTTGGCCTCGATCTCGGCCCGATACTTGGCCTTCAGGCTCTCCGACCGCTTGTTGGCGATGGCATCATCGTAGACGTTGCTCACGTCGCTCTCGAAGTACGACCGCACGCCCCCGGTGAACTCGACCGCCATCTCCGCCGGCGAGCCCGGGGCTCCCTGAACCCGGTACTTGGGGGTGATGGGGAAGAGACCCCGTTCCATGAAGACCCGCTGGCCCCGCTCGGTGAGGAGGAACTCGATGAAGGCGGCGGCTGCCTTCGGGTGCTTCGCCCCGGCCAGGATGGCCATCGGTTCCGGGGTGACGAAGGCATTCTGTGGGGCGACGAACTTGATGTCAAAGCCGGCCAGTCGCTCCTCGAAGGCCATGTAGGAGGGGACGGCGAACCCCGCGGCAAACTCCCCCTTCGCCACGACGGAAGGCACGTCACGGCTCCGGGCGGTGAAGATGCCGGAGTTGCCCGCCAGCTTCTTCAGCCAGTCCCAGCCCTTCTCCTCCCCGAGGCTCTGGAGGATCACCTCGTAGGTGGCGTTGCTGCTGCTGCTTCGGGTGGGTGCGCACTGGGCCACGTTTCCCTTCAGCCGTGGGTCCAGGAGGTCGTCCCAGGTCTTGAGGTCGGGGACCCCGAGCCGCTTGAGGACGCGCGGATGATAGACCAGGCCGTAGGGCTCGAGCGCCGTGCCCACCCAGTAGCCGCGCGGGTCCTTCAGGGGAATCGGCTTGGGCTTGCCGACGGAGACCGGGATGGCGTCCCAGCTGGCCTTCGAAAGGTCCAGCTTGCTCAGGAGCTTCTGGTCGGTGAGCTTATCGAAGAGGGCACTCTCCCCGCCCCAGAAGATGTCCACCTCCGGTCTCCCCTTCCACTCCACGATCCGTCCGTAGGCAACCGGGGTGCCGGCGGCGAGGGCATTTACCTTCACCGTGACGTTCCAGGTCTCCTTCGCGTACTCGGCGAACGCCTTCAGCGCGGCGTCGTGGATGAACTTGGAGACGGGGGTGATGAGGACGAGCTCGTCCTCGATCGCCTGGGCGGCGGCCATCCCCGGGACCAGCCCCACGGCCAGCGCGAGGGCGAGCCCCCCCAGGAGCGCAGTGCGGATCCGTCTCATGCTCCCCTCCTTCCGATGACGAAGACAACCGCCCCGGGATCCCCGGGGAAGACTGAGAAGCGGCGGGACGGGCGACAGTCGGGGGCCGCACTATGGCATGCGGGTACGCCCGCCTTCAAGCTCTTTTTTTTGCGGCGGCCCCCTCCCGAAACTCCTGCCCCAGGGCGACTTCCTCCCAGTACGCCGCCAGCTCCCGCTCGCGCCGGACGTCGTCCCATCCGCAGAGGGCCGCCATCCGCGCCGCGATGGCCTCGGCGCAGTCCCGCCCCACGCAGGGGCTGGTCCCGATCCCGGTCCGCCGGAACAGCACGTCGGCCAGGCTGACCGCGGCCTCGGACTCCACCGCCTGCGCAAGCTGCGCCGCAATGTCGGGGTTGGAGGGGCAGAGCCGCGCCTTCATGTCCGGGCGCGAGACCGTCCGCTCCAGCACCTCCCGGTACCGGCGCCCGTAGGTCTCGACCAGCATCTCCAGGAGGGCCGGCTCCACCCCGTAGCGGGCGGCCTCCGCAGCCGCATCCACCAGGATGCGCGCCTCCCCCACGGTCGTGTCCGTGTCCAGCCCGTCCAGGGCGAGCCGGTGCGTCCGGACGGGCCCGCGCCGCCCGAGCAGCTGGCTGATCCGGTCCACCGCCTCCTCGGCCTGCTGGCGGTAGCACGTCAGCTTCACACCGGTGATGGAGAGGAAGTTGCCCCCCTCGCCCTCCACGATGACCTTGTGGGCCCGGGAGACCTGCCAGGCGCGCTTCCCCTCCTCGTAGGTGAGGGGCCGGACCCCGGCATACGTATAGGCGATGTCGGCGGGGCCGATCCGCGCCTGCGGGAAGACCCGGCGAGTCCCCGCGAGCAGGTACTCCACCTCCTCCGCGGTCGCGGCGAGGCGATCCAGGTCGCCGGCGAAGTCGGTGTCGGTCGTGCCCACCAGCGAGAAGGTCCGCCAGGGGATGACGAAGAACATCCGGCCGTCGCGAGCCTCTAGGTAAACCGCGTGGCTGGTCAGCCGGGGGACGAGGAGGTGGATCCCCTTGGTCGTCCGGACGATCCGCCGCCCCCCGTCGAGGCCCGCCAGTGCCCGGACCCCGTCGATCCAGGGACCGGTCGCATTGACCAGGACGGCCGCCCGCAGGCGGGCCACCTGGCCCGTCAGGACATCGCGCACCACGGCGCCGACCACGCGCGACCCGTCCCGGAGGAATTCCTCGACCCGGGCGTAGTTGTAGACCTGGGCGCCGTGGCGCCGGGCCGAGAGGACGTTCTCCAGGCACAGCCGCTCCGGGTTCAGCAGCAGGTCGTCAAAGTAGAACCCGGCGCCCTTGAGGTCCGTGGCGTTGAGGCCCGGCTCGAGCGCCAGCGCGCGGTCCCGCGAGACGCCGCCGTACCGGCCGACCCGACGGCCCGGGGTCAACAGATCGTAGAGGGCCATCCCGATGCGGATCTGAATCATCCCCCGCTTGCCCCCACGGTAGACCGGGATCACGAAGGGGAGCGGCCGGATCAGGTGCGGGGCCAGCCGGCGGAGGCGCTCCCGCTCCCGGAGCGACTCGGCGACCAGGCCGAAGTCGAACATCTCCAGGTACCGGAGCCCCCCGTGGATGAGCTTGGAGGAGCGGCTCGTCGTCCCGTAGGCGAAGTCGCGCTTCTCCACGAGCACGACGCTGAGCCCGCGTAAGGCCGCGTCCCGGGCGATGCCGGCCCCCGCCATCCCCCCGCCGATCACGAGAACGTCCACCTCCCGATCGGCGATCGCGCCGAAGCGCGCTTGTCGCATCCTCACTCCTTCACGCAGAGCGCCACGAGCCCCCCGCCCGCGGCGGCGGCGGCGAGACCGACCCAGAGGAAAGGCCCCGCCCCCGTCATCGCCACGAGGAGGAACATTCCCGCTCCCAGGTGGCAGACGGTGACCAGCGCGACCCGCGCCGGCTGCGCCCCCTCCGGCCCCGCCCTCGCCGCCGCCAGGGGAAAGAGCGCCGGAAGCCCAGCCCCCGCCGCGCCCCAGGCCACGGCGAGGAACGCTGCACCCCAGCCCGGGTCTGCGGGGCGCAACGCGAACCCCAGGCCGATGGAGGCGAGCAGGGCGGCGCTGGCACTATAAAGCGAGCGCCGCCGAGCCGCAACATCTCCGACCACTCCGACGAGCGGGCCCGCCAGGATTGTGGCCACCGCGGCGGCGGCGGCGAGGGCGCCGGCACCCCGGGGCGAGAACGCCGCCCGCTCGTCGAGAGAGAGGGGCAGGAGGAGGAGGCCGGCCCCGAAGGCCCCGTTGGCGACGAGCGCCGCCGCAAGCAAGGGAAGGAGCCGGCGGAGGGGCAGCCGGCTCGCCGCCGCCATCGGTGAGGCAGCGGGGTCCGTCCTGCGGGCGAAGACCAGGACCGCCAGGCTCAGGCCGAGGAGGCCCCCGCCGGGAAGGGCCACGGCACCCTGCCACCCCATCTCGGGAATGAGACGCGGCCCCCCCCAGAAGGCGATTGCGGCCCCGGCGCTCACGGCCGCGGCGGCCCCGCCCGCCGCCGCTGCCCCCATCTCACGGGGCAGCGCCTCCAGGAGATGCTCGAGCGCGGCCACCCCGATCACCCCAGCCCCGACGCCCCCCGTGAGCCGGAGCAGGAGAAGCCACTCGGGGCGAAAGACGCCGGGGGTGAGCAGCGCGCTCGCCCCGAGCACGACGGCGCCTGCCGCGACCCAGGCCTCCGGGCGGGCGCGCGCCCACCGCCCGGCCCAGCCCGCGCCCGCGGCGGCGCCGATGAAGTGGAGCCCTGCCGCAGCGGGCCCGACCCATGGAGAGGTGGGCCAGGAAGCCTGCACGGCGGGGAGGACGGTCCCGAAGCCCAGGCCGAGGATTCCCGTAAAGGTGAGGAGGAGGTAGTAAAGACTCGACAGCAGCATCGTGTATGGAGTCCGCGGGGGCTGCCAGGCCGGCCGAGAATAGTGGGCGCCGGAGCGCCTGTCAAGCGCTCCCGAGGCTCCAATCCCGCCAAAATCCCACATTTCGGTTGACATTAGCATCGGCGGTGCTACTGTACCTTTCATCATGATCCGGACCCTCGAGTGGACAGACGAGGGCATGGTCCGGCTTCTGGATCAGACCCGGCTCCCCGAAGAAGAACTCTACGTGGAGTGCAGGGACGCCGCGGCCGTGGCCGAGGCGATCCGGCGAATGCAGGTCCGGGGAGCCCCGGCCATCGGGATCGCGGCAGCCATGGGTCTCGCCCTGGGGGCCCGGCAGAGCCGTGCAGCCGCGTTTGAGCCCTTCTACGCCGACCTCTGCCGCATCGCCGGCGAGCTCGCCGCCACGCGCCCGACCGCCGTCAACCTCTCCTGGGCCCTCGAGCGGATGAAGCAGGTGGCCCTCAAGCACCGCGATCTCCCGGTTCCCGCGATCACGGCGCACCTCGAGGCAGAGGCGAGGCGCCTCTGGGCGCAGGACCTGGAGGCGAACCGGGCGATCGGCCGCTACGGAGAGCCGCTCCTGGCCCCGGGATCCCGGGTCCTGACCCACTGCAACGCCGGCGCCCTGGCGACGGTCGGCTACGGGACGGCCCTGGGGGTGGTGCGGGCCGCGCACGCCGCGGGGAAGGGGATCCGGGTCCTGGCCGACGAAACGCGCCCCTTCCTGCAGGGGGCCCGCCTGACCGCCTGGGAGTTGCACCGGGAGGGCATCCCGGTCACCCTGGTCACGGACGGGATGCCGCCGGCTCTCATGGCACGGGGCCTCGTGGACCTGGTCCTGGTGGGAGCGGACCGGATCGCCCGCAACGGGGATGTGGCGAACAAGATCGGGACCTACGGTCTGGCCCTCGCCTGTCGGGCCCACGGCCTCCCCTTCTACGTGGCCGCGCCCCTCTCCACGCTCGACCCCACCCTCGAGAGCGGCGCCGCCATCCCCATCGAGGAGCGGAGCCCCGAGGAGGTCACGACCCTGGCCGGACGACGAATCGCCCCGGCCGGGGTCCCGGCCCTCCACCCGGCCTTCGATGTGACCCCGGCCGCGCTGGTGACAGCCATCATCACGGAGCGGGGGGTGGCGCGTCCCCCGTACACGGAGAGCCTGGCCGCCCTTCTGGGTGGCCGGGAGGACCGGTAGCGATGGCGGGTGAGAAGGTCCTGGTGGTCGACGACGAGCCGCTCATCGCCCAGATGCTCACCGACCGCCTGCAGGAGCTCTACGTGGACGTCCTCAGGGCGAGCAACGGGGTGGAGGCGCTCGAGATGGCCTGGGAGCACGTCCCCGATCTCATCCTCCTGGATGTCATGATGCCGAAGATCGATGGGTTCGAGGTGGCCAAGATCCTGAAGGAGAACCCCCGGACCGCGACCATCCCCATCATCTTCCTCACCGCCCTCTCCCAGGTGAAGGACAAGGTGCGGGGGCTGCAGCTCGGTGCGGAGGATTACGTCACGAAGCCCTTCCACTTCGACGAGCTCCTGGTCCGGGTCAAGAAGGTCCTGCGGAAGTCGGAGGCGGAGAAGTCCGAGAAGGGCGGGGGGGGGAGTGCCGGCGTCAAGGGGAAGCTCCGGGACATGAGCCTCGTCAACCTCATCCAGTTCCTGGAGCTGGAGAAAAAGACCGGCATTCTCAGCATCGTCTCGGAGGGGCGCGCGGGGCACCTCTACTTCCAGGACGGCAAGGTCGTGAACGCCCTGCAGGGAAACCTGCGGGGAGAGGGGGCGGTCTACCGGCTCCTGAGCTGGAGCGACGGGGACTTCGAGCTGGAGTCGCTGGGGACCACCCCCCCCACCGGCCCCGCGCAGATCAGCCGGGGCAACCAGTCCCTCATCATGGAGGGACTGCGCCGCGTGGATGAGACCGCCCGCCTGGCCAAGCAGCTGCCGCCGCTCACCGCCCGGCTCAAGGCCAGCCCCCGACTTCGCCAGATGCTTGCAGGCAAGAAGCTGGCCCCCGATCTGGAGCGGTTCCTGGGCCTCTTCGACGGGAGCCGGGACATCCACGCCGTCATCGAGGAAAGCGGCATCGACGACCTGAAGGCCCTCGAGAACGTCCACAAGCTCCACAGCAAGGCGATGCTGGAGAAGGTCTAGGCCCGCGGCGAGGGATCCCGGCGACAGGAGGCGTATGACGGAAGGAACCGGGCAGGCCAAGCCGGCGCGCGCGATCCTCCTGGCCCTTGCCCTTCTCCTCCCGGGCCCCTCCCCGTCGGTGGACTCGCCCCCCTCCCCGGACCCTGCGGCCACCTTTGCCGACGCCCTGGAGGCCGTGGCGGAGGGAGATTGCGAGGGGGTCACCGCGCAGCTCGGCCCCCTGGCCGGCCCGGCGCTGCCGGAACCCCTCGCCCGCCGGGTCGATCTCCTCCTCGGGATCTGCCACCATCGCCTCGGCCGCTACGAGGAGGCGCTGCCGCACCTCCGGGCCGCGGCCGCAGCCTCCCCGGAGGTGGCCGACTACGCCCTGCTCGCCTGGGGCGAGGCCGAGCAGCGCCGCGGCGTCCCCCAGGAGGCCATTGCCCCCCTCGCCCGGCTCCTGGCTACCTACCCCGAGAGCCCTCTGGTCGAGCCCGCCCTCCTCCTCCTCGCGGAGAGCCAGGCGACCGCCCTCGACCTGCACGCCGCCACCCTGAGCCTCCGGCAGTACCTGGCGCAGTTCGGGACCTCCCCGCGCGCCCCCACGGGCCGCCTCCTGCTGGCCCGCGTCCGGCTCCGGGCGGGGGATCCGGCGGAAGCCCTTCCGCTTCTGCTCGAGCTCTGGCGGGAGGAGCCGGGGAGCAGAGCGGGCGACGAGGCCGCGGCGCTCCTCGAGGCCCTCGGAGCCCCCGTGGCCGTCACGGCGACCGACCTGTTCGCCCGCGCCCGGGGGCTGTACCGGATCGAGGCCTTCAGTCAGGCGGTGGAGGCCCTGGTCCCCTTCGCCACCGCGCCGGGCCCCCACCGGGAGGAGGCCCAATACCTGCTGGGGCAGAGCTACTTCCGCCTCCGGGAGTACCCCGAGGCCGCGCGGCAGCTGGCGGCAGCCGCCTCCCGCGGGGGCCCCCACCAGGCGCGCGCCCTCTTCTGGGCGGCTCGGGCCCGGACCCGCGGGGGCGACCCCGCCGGGGCCAACACCCTCCTGCAGCGGCTCGTGGTTCTCAGACCGACCCACCCCCTCGCTGACGACGCACTCTTCTTGCTGGCAGAGAACCTGGAGGACCTGGGGCGGCGCCAGGAGGCGCTCGAGGCGTTCGCCCGCTTGGAGCGGACCTACCCTGACGGGGAGTTCGCCGACGCCGCGCTCTGGCGGCGGGCCTGGACGCACATCCGGGACGGTCGCGTGGGGCAGGCCCGGCCCCTCCTCAAAACCCTCGCAGGGCGGCGGGCCTCCCCGTACGCCACCCAGGCCCTCTTCTGGGAGGGGCGCCTCCTGGAGGCCGCGGGGGATCGGGAAGAGGCGCGGCAGCGCTTCCAAAGCGCAGCAGAGGGGGCAGGGGGGGACTACTATGCGGCGCGGGCGCGGGAGCTCCTCGCGTCCCACGGCAGCCCGGCCTCGCCCGACCCGCCCCGGCCGGCCGCGGCCCCCGTGGATCCCCCCGGGGACCACCCTCGCCTCGCCACCGCCCGCGAACTGAGCGCCCTGCGCCTCTGGGATGAGGCGACGGAGGAGTACTGGCTCCTCGTCCGCACCCACCCCGGGGACCGGGGGTTGCAGCAGGAGGCCGTCGAGGCATTCCTGCGGGCTCGCCGGTTCGACCGGGTCCTCTGGATCGCCCGGCGGATCCTGCTGACCGCCTACCGCCAGAATCCGCTGGCCCTCCCGCTCCCCGCGTTCTGGGAGTTGCTCTACCCCCTCGCCTACTGGGACGCGGTCCAGGAGCTCTCCGCGGCCCGCGGCGTGGATCCCCACCTGGTTGCCGCCGTGATGCGAGAGGAGAGCGCCTTCGGCTCCGCAGCCGTCTCCCGAGCCGGGGCCCGAGGCCTGATGCAACTGATGCCGGCCACCGCCCGGCGCGTCGCCCGCGCCCTCGCCCTGCCGGATCCCCACCCCGAGGGACTGCACGCGCCGACGGTGAACCTCACGCTGGGCACCGCCTACCTGGCGCAGGTCCTCGAGGACTTCGGGGGGAACCTGCCGCTCGCGCTGGCCGCCTACAACGCCGGCCCGCAGGCGGTCCGGCGTTGGCTCCAGGAGATCCCGGCCGCCGACCCGGACCGCTTCATCGAGGCCATCCCCTACGCCGAGACCAGGGAATACGTGAAACGGGTCCTGGCCAGCTACCACCGGTACCAGGCGCTGTACGCTCAGGCGCCTGCGGCACCGCCCGAGCCCCCGGCGGCGGAACCCGGCCGCACTCCCCAGGACTGACGGGCGGCGATCGCCCGCTGCCACCCGGAGGGGGCCCGGCCCGGGAACCCCTCGTGCACGCGCCCGGAGAACGGCGTGGCGCTCGCTGAGCCCCCTGCCGTATAATGCAGTCGCGGGGCGCGCCTCTCCTTCCCGGAGGCATCTCGATGCGCAAAGCGTTGACGATCGCGGGGTCGGACTCGGGGGGAGGTGCCGGCATCCAGGCCGACCTCAAGACCTTCACGGCGTTCCGGGTCTACGGGATGTCAGCGCTCACCGCCATCACCGCCCAGAACACCCTGGGGGTCCAGGGGGTCCACGTCCTGCCCCCGGAGTTCGTGGTCGCGCAGATCCGATCGGTCCTGGGGGATATCGGGGCGGACGCCGCAAAGACCGGGATGCTGGCCACGGCCGACATCGTGGAAGCGGTGGCCCGGGAGCTGCGCGCCTTCGAGCTCAGGGCGCTCGTCGTGGACCCCGTCATGGTGGCAGCCAGCGGGGATCCCCTCCTGGATCCCGGTGCCGAGGAGGCGGTGAAGCAGGTCCTCCTCCCCCTGGCCCTGGTGGTGACCCCCAACCTCGACGAGGCCGCCATCCTGGCTGGGGAGAAGATCCGGGACCTCCCGGGGATGAAGGAGGCGGCGCGGGCGATCCATGCCCTGGGCGCGCGCCACGTGCTGGTCAAGGGGGGACACCTGCCGGGTCCGCGGGTCCTCGACGTGCTCTACGACGGGCAGGAGTTCATCGTCCGGGAAGGGCCGCGGATCGAGACCACGAACAGCCACGGGACCGGGTGTACGCTCTCCGCGGGCATCGCCGCCGGACTGGCCCGCGGCCAGGCCGTCCCGACCGCCGTGGCCGCCGCTCAAGCCTACGTGGCCGAGGGGCTCCGGGCCGCGGTCGCCATCGGGAAGGGGCGGGGCCCCCTCAACCACCTGGTCGGACTGAAGGGGGCCGGATTCGAGGAGGACGGGTAAGGGAGCCGGGACATCGGGCGACCAGGAGGAAGCATGCTCACGGGGAAGCGAATCCTGCTGGGGGTGACGGGGAGCATCGCCGCCTACAAGGCGGTGGAGCTCCTCCGCGAGCTGACCCGGCGGGGAGCCGATGTCCACTGCGCCATGACCGAGAGCGCGGCTCGCTTCATGGCCCCCCTCACCTTCGAGACCCTCTCCCGCCGGCCCGTCCTCACCGACCCGTACGCGCCCGACCCCCAAGGGCAGATCGCGCACATCGCGGCGGCCGGCGGGGCGGATCTCTTCCTGGTGGCCCCGACCACCGCCCACACCCTGGCCAAGTTCGCCCACGGGCTGGCCGACGACTTCCTGACCAACCTCTTCCTTGCCGCCACGTGTCCCGTCCTCCTGGCGCCCGCCATGGACGTCGAGATGTGGCGGCACCCCGCCACCCAGGCGAACGTGACCACGCTCGTCCAGCGCGGGGTCCACTTCATCGGGCCCGCCAGCGGGGATCTGGCCTCGGGCCTCACGGGTCCCGGCCGCCTCGCCGAGCCGGCCGAGATCGTGGGGGCGGTCGAGGCACTCCTGGCGCGCGCCCGCGACCTGGGCGGCCGGAGCCTCCTGGTGACCGCGGGGCCGACCTACGAGCCGCTCGACCCGGTCCGCTTCGTCGGGAACCGCTCTTCGGGCCGGATGGGATTCGCCCTCGCCGAGGCGGCGGCGGCCCGGGGCGCGCGGGTCCTCCTGGTGACCGGACCCACGCCCCTCGCCCCCCCGGCCGGCGTGGAGTGCATCCGGGTCGAGACCACTCAGGAGATGTACGAGGCGGTCCTGGCGCACGCCGAGGGGACGGATGCGGTCATCAAGGCGGCCGCCCCCGCCGATTACCGGCCGGCCCGGGTCGCCCCGACCAAGATCAAGAAGGGGCGGGAAGTGTTGACCGTGGAGCTGACCCCCACCCCGGATATCCTCGCCGAGCTGTCGCGGCGCAAGGGGAAGGCCGTCCTGGTCGGCTTCGCCGCGGAGACCGAGGAGATCGTCGCCAACGCCAGGGAGAAACTCCGGAAGAAGAACCTGGACCTGGTGGTGGCCAACGACGTGGGGGCGAAGGACGCCGGCTTCGGCGTCGAGACCAACCGGGTGACGCTGGTGGGCGCGGACGGGGAGGTCGAGCCCCTCCCCCTGCTCAGCAAGCGGGAGGTGGCCCACCGGATCCTCGACCGGGTCGCCCGCCTGCTGGCGGCCCGCCCGAAGCGCGCCTGACGCCAATCCTCCACCCAACCATGGACGCCGACCCCCGGGACGAGCTGCGGGAGCTCACGCGCGCCACCAGGATCTACCTCGAGGCGCAGCGCCAGCTCGGCCTCGAGTTCGTCCCCGGAGCACCCCTGGCGGGGCCCGCGCCCGCCCGACCGCCTCTCACGCTCGCCGAGGTCCGGGAGGAGCTGGGGGAGTGCACCCGGTGCAAGCTCTGCCGGGGCCGGACCCAGATCGTCTTCGGGGTCGGCAACCCGCAGGCCGACCTGGTCTTCGTGGGGGAGGCGCCGGGGGCCGAGGAAGACGCGCAGGGGGAGCCGTTCGTGGGGCGGGCCGGCCAGCTCCTGACCCGGATCATCCAGGCGATCGGGCTCAGGCGGGAGGACGTCTACATCTGCAACATCATCAAGTGCCGCCCGCCGGGCAACCGGACCCCGGAGCCGGACGAGATCGCCACCTGCGAGCCGTTCCTGTTCAAGCAGCTCACGGCGATCCGGCCCAAGCTGATCTGCGCCCTCGGGGGCCCCGCCGCCCACACCCTCCTGAAGACGAAGGAGCCGATCTCCCGCCTGCGCGGCCGGCTCTTCGAGTTTCGGGGCATCCCCCTCCTGCCCACCTACCACCCCGCGTATCTCCTCCGGAACCCCTACGAGAAGAAAACCGTCTGGCAGGACATGCAGCTCCTGCAGCGGGAGCTCGCCCGCCTCACCGGCCGCACCTAGAGTGGCTGCGACGAATTGTAGGTCTCCGAGCGAGGGGGCGGTCAGGAAGCCTTGGGGCGGACCGGGCGGGTCGGCGGGTGCTGCGGCAAGAGCGTAGCGAGGCGTGGCAGGCGCATGCGGATAAAACCCCGCGCGAATCCTCCCCTCAGCAACTCCGAGAGGAGGGAACGCTGGTGCTGCGGGTGCGTAGAGTGGTAGCGGCGATCCCCCTCGATCAAGCCTACCCACAGATCATGGACCACCTGGTCGTAGCGGAGGGAAGGACGCCGTTTCCTCGCCCCTAATCCCATGCCCTGTCCACCTCCCGCCGCCAGAGTACCGGAATCGATGGCAAAAGGTCAAAGCAATTCGGCGCCTCTCCCCGGGGCGGGAGCCCCGCGGCCCTACGCGGCGGTGGCCCTCCCCCTGCCGCTCCCGGCTCCCCTCACCTACAGCATCCCCCCGGAGCTGGCCGCGACCCTCCAGATCGGCGTGCGGGTCCGCGTCCCCCTGGCGCGCCGCGAGGCCACCGGCTACGTGGTCGGATTCCCGTCCGAACCACCCCCCCTCCGGCTCCGGCCGATCCTGGAGGTCCTGGATGAGGTCCCGGTTCTCGACGGGCATCTCCTGGAGCTCACCCGCTGGATTGCCGACTACTACTTCGCCCCGTGGGGGGAGGTCATCCGGGCGGCCCTCCCCCCGGGCCTCACCGCTCTCGCGCGGCCGGTCATCCGGTTGACCCCCGGGACGACCGTGGCCGACCTCCTCGCGGCGGACGCCTCTCCGGCCGCGCAGCAACTGGCCGCGCTCCTGACCCGGCGGGTCGCCATCCCCACCCGCACCCTGGCCAGCCGGATCGGTCCCGCCGCCGCGCGCGCCTGCCTCACGCGCCTCGCCCGGCGCGACCTCCTCCGGGTGGAGCCGCTCCTGCCGGCCCCCCGGGACCGGCCTCGCGCCGTCCGATGCTACGCGCTGGCGGTGCCCCCGGAGGAGGCGCGGCGCCAGGCCGAGGCGCTCCGGGGCCGCGCCCCGCGCCAGGCCGACATCCTCGAGCGCCTCGTGCAGGCGGGGGGCGAGCTCCCCGTCTCGGAGCTGCGCCGGCGGGGCGGAAGCGCCGCCGAACTGGCCCTCGTCCGCCGGGGGCTGCTCCGCGCAGAGATCCGCGAGGTGCGGCGGGACCCGCTGGCCGACTACCCCGCGGAGGCCACAGAGCTCCCCTTCCCCCCGACCCCGGCGCAGGCCGAGGCGCTGGCCGCCAGCCTCGCCGCCCTCCGGGCGGGGCGCTTTGCCGTCTTCCTCCTCTTCGGCGTGACGGGGAGCGGAAAGACCGAAGTCTACCTGCAGGCGATCGCGGCCGCGCTCGCCGCGGGCCGGCAGGCGCTGGTCCTGGTCCCCGAGATCGGCTTGACCCCGGCAGCCACCACCCGCTTCGCCGCCCGCTTCGGCCGCCGCGTCGCGCTCTTGCACAGCGGGCTCCGCCCGGGGGAGCGCTTCGACGAGTGGCGCCGGATCCGGGCGGGGGAGGCCGACATCGTGGTCGGCGCTCGCTCCGCAATTTTCGCCCCGCTCCCCCGCCTCGGCCTGCTGATCGTGGACGAGGAGCAGGATTCGGCCTACAAGCAGGAGGAGGTCCCCCGCTACCACGCGCGGGACGTGGCGGTCCTGCGGGCGCGTCTCCTCGGCTGCCCCGTCCTCCTCGGGTCCGCCACCCCCGCGCTGGAGTCGTACGCCAACGCCGAGCGGGGGCGCTACCGCCTGCTGACCCTGCCGGCACGGCTCGGGGAGGCCCGCCTCCCCACGGTCCACGTGGTGGACATGCGCCAGGAGCTGGCCCGCGCGGGGCGCCTCCCCCTCCTCTCCCCCCTGCTGCGGGAGCGGATCGGGGCCCACCTCGGGCGCGGGGGCCAGGTTCTCCTCCTGCTGAACCGGCGCGGGTACGCCGCCGCCCTCCTCTGCCGGGAATGCGGGTTGATCCTGCGCTGTCCCCGCTGCAGCGTCAGCCTCATCTGGCACGCCACGGTGGCGCGCGCCCTCTGTCACCACTGCGGGCATGCGCGCAAGGTGCCGGAGGCCTGCCCGGAATGCCGCGGGAGCCGGTTGCGCCAGTTCGGCATCGGGACCCAACAGCTCGAACGGGTGGTTCTGGAGACCTATCCCAACGCGCGGGTCGCCCGGATGGACCGGGACACGACCGCTGGGGCGGCGGGAGTCCGCGCCATCCTCTCCCGCCTGGCTGACGGGTCCCTGGATGTCCTGGTCGGGACGCAGATGATCGCCAAGGGGCACGACTTCCCCGGGGTCACGCTGGTGGGCATCGTGGCCGCCGACCTCACGTTGAACCTGCCGGACTTCCGCGCGGGGGAGCGGACCTTCGCCCTCCTCACCCAGATGGTGGGACGCTCGGGGCGAGGGCGGGACCCGGGGGAAGGGATCATCCAGACCTTTTCCCCCGAGCACTACGCCATCCGCGCGGCGCTCGCGCAGGACTATCCCGGCTTCTACCGGGAGGAGGTGCCGCTCCGGCAGGCCCGTCGCCTCCCCCCCTTCACCCGCACCGTCCGCGTGCTCTGCACCGCGCCGGACGAGGGAGCCGCCCGGGCCGCAGCGGAGCGCCTGGCCGGGCTCTTGCAAGATCGGCCCGGGGTGGAGGTGGACGGCCCCGCTCCCGCCCCCCTCCTTCGCCTGCGGGGCGCGTACCGGTGGCACCTCCTCGCGAAGGGAAGGGTCGCCAGCGCGCTGCATCGGGCGGTCCGGGCGGCCCTCACGGGCGGGCCTCCCCCCGGTCGCGCCGGCCTCAGCATTGAGGTGGACGTTGACCCCCTGGATCTCTGGTAAGGCCGCGGCGATCAAGGGGTCTGGGGCCCCGTCGCGTTGACATTTGTCGGGTGTCTGTTATGATCCCCTCGGCCGGACCCCGTGGCCCCGGGCCGCCACTCTCGCGGGAAGGTCCCGCCGGATCGGCGCAAGGCATGGACAGGGATCCCACGCTCCGACATCCCGCTTCCGATTCCCCGGACGGCCGCTTCCTCAAGGACCTGGAGGAAGGGATGATCGGCGTCAAGAAAACCGCCCGGGACCTGGCCTTCTACCCCGCCAGCCACCCCGCCCTCGCCCAGTCCCTCGACCGCGCGTGCCAGGCGCTCCTCGGCCTCTTGACCCGCGAATCTCCCCTGAGCATCACGGTGGCGCGCCACACCCTGCAGTACGGAAAGGCGCTCCTGGGGAAAGACAACCTCGTCCTCCGGCAGCTCGCCTCTGACCTCTACACCCGTCGCATCCAGCGGATCCTCTTCGACGCGGGGCTCGGGCCGGAGGACGTCCGCGGATTCCTGGAGATGCTGGCCATGGACCCGAGGCGGGTGATGGAGGAAGGGGGGCCGGCCCGGGTGCTGCGGGCGAAAGGGGTCGCCCGGCTGCACGTTACCGAGCTGGAGGTTCGCTTCCAGGACGAGGTACAGGCGGCGGCCCCGGTTCTCCTCGAGGAGCCGCCCCCGGTTGCTCCAGAAGTCATCGCGCCCGCCGTCTCCGAGCCCGAGCCCGAGCCCGAACCGCCGCTCCCCGAGGAGGCCCCGACGCTGGAGGGCCTCCTCAATCGCCTCGAGGAGGCCGCCGACATCGGGACCTACCAGCGGACGGCGGGCCGTCTCCTGGAATGGGGCCGGACGGCCCGCACCGGCAACGACCTCGAGACCTTCGTTCGGATCCTCTCCGCCTTCGTCTTCCACACCCACCCGCAGAGCGTGAAGCCTCCCTGGGTCCAGGCGGAGGCAGAGGGGGCCATCGCGGCCCTCGGGGACGCCGCGGGCGTTGCGTACCTGATCGGAAAGCTCTGCGAGAAGGACTGCACCCTCGATGACGACCTCATCTTCCTCCTGGTCTCGCTCGGGGATGCGGTCGTCCCGACGCTCCTGGAGCGGCTTGCGGAGGAGGAGACCCTCTCTGCCCGGCGCAAGGTCATGGGGACCCTGTCCCGCCTCGGGCCCGTGGCGCTGCCCCACTTGATCGCCGGCCTGAAGGACAGCCGCTGGTACGTGATCCGAAACCTCGCCCTGGTGCTGGGGACGATCGGCCTGCCGGAGGCGATCCTCCCCCTCCGTCCGGTCCTCACGCACGCGGATCCCCGCGTGCGCAAGGAGGCGGTGAAGGCCCTGACCCGCATCGGAACCCCCGCGGCGGCCGATGCCCTTCTCCAGCGACTGGGAGACGCCGACCCCGGGGTGCGGCAGAGCGTGATGGCCGCCCTGGGCACCCTGAGGGTCACCCGGGCCATCGGGCCGCTCGCCGAGGCGGCGGGGCAGTTCTCCGCCTTCGCCAAAGACGTGGACTCCCAGAAGGCGGCCATCACGGCCCTGGGGTCCATCGGGGATCCCCAGGCGGTTCCGGTGCTCGTCGGGCTCCTGCGCCGCCGGACCTGGCTGAACCGGCGCCTGAACGACGAGATCCGGGTGGCCGCAGCCGCGGCGCTGGGGACGGTCGGGACCGAGCCGGCCACCGAGGCCCTCCAGGCAGACGCCAAGCGCGGGGAAGGTCCCGTCGTCCGCGCCTGCCAGGTGGCCCTGGAGCGTCTGATGGGGGCGCGGTGAGGGTGGCGTGAGCCCGGACTGGACGGAGCAGGTGGAGACGTTCGTGCGGAGCGTGAACGCCGCGCTCCGGGGACTCGCCCTCTACCCGGCCAGCCACCCGGCGGCGGCGAAGTTCTTCGAGAAGGTGGGCGAGACCCTGACCCCGCTGCTCGGCGAGGCCGATCAGTTCACCCTCAGCATCCTGGAGGGCGATCTCGTGGTGGAGGGGGTGCCGGTCCTGGGGGGGCCGGAGGCGCGCCGGGGATTGACGGAGCGGCTGGCGGCCCGAGGGGTCGGCTCCTTGACCCTCCTCCGGGGCGTCACCACGGCCGACCTCCAGCGGCTTCTCCAGTGCCTGACCCAGGATACCGCCAGCCTGCAGCAGGCGGGGGGGGTCGGGGCCGTCCTCGCGCGAGACGGCGTGACCCGAATCCAGGTGGCGGGGGCGGCGGCCGCCCAGGAGCCGGAGGAGAAGCCGGAGGGCCTGGATCTCTTCCAGTCGCGCCTCATCTACAACAACGCCCGCAACGCCTCGCGGAAGGTCTTCGAGGAGGCCCGGCTTGGGCGGGTCCCCACCAGCGGCGAGGTGAAGGTGGCGGTCCAGGGGATGGTGGACGGGGTCCTGAAATCCCGCCACTCCCTCATGGCCCTGACCATGATCAAGTCCTACGACGAATACCTCTTCAACCACTCGGTGAACGTCGGGATCCTCTCCATCGCCCTCGGCGAGCACCTCGGGTACAAGGGAGATGCACTCCACGATCTGGGGGTGGGGGCCTTCCTGCACGATCTGGGCAAGGTGAGCTGGCCGGACGAGATTTACAACAAGCCGCGCGACCTCTCGGAAGAGGAGTGGCGGGTCGTCAAGAGCCACCCCGAGGAGGGGGTGAAGCTGATCTCCCGAATGGAGGGGATCTCCAAGGTGTCCATCCGGCCGGTCCTCGAGCACCACATGCGGTTCGACCACAGCGGGTACCCCCCGCGCCCCCGCGAGTACCAGATCCACCCCTTCGGCATCATCGTGCAGACCTGCGACACCTACGACGCCATGACCACCGCTCGCCCCTACGCGACCGCCATGGAGCCGACGCGGGCCCTCGCCCGCATGAAGGATCTCGCGGGGACAGCCTTGGAGCCCTCCGTGCTCGAGAAGTTCATCGAGATGCTGGGGATCTACCCGGCTGGCGCCGTGGTCCGCCTGGATACGGCGGAGCTGGCGCTGGTCCTCCGCCCGAACCGGGAGGACTCCGCCCGGCCCGTGGTGCGGCTGCTGCGGGATTCTGCGGGGGACGACATCCGGGAGAAGAACGAGGTCGACCTGCTGGAGAAGGACCCCGCGACCGGCGCCTACCGGCGCTCGATCCTGGTCGCCGTGGACCCGGCCAGCAAGGGGATCGACGTCTCCCAGTGGCTGGACAAGGAGTCGAGCGGCACGAAGGCAGGCTGAGGAACGGCGGGCGGCGGCGCTTACCGCGCCGCGTCGGCGGACTGGACGGCGATCTCGCCGATCGCCCACGCCGCCCGCCGCCGCACGAGCGCCTCGGGGTCCTGCAGGCAGGTCATCAGGTCCGGGAGGACCTGCGGATCGCCGAGCTTCCCCAGGGCCTCCGCCGCCGCCTCGCGCACATCGAGGGACGCTCCCTGGAGCAGCGTCCGCAGGATCGGCAGCAGGCGGCCGTCCCGGAGATCGCCCAGGGCGCGCACCGCCAGCACCTGGACGTCCGGATCGGGGTCGTCCAGGATCTCCGTGAGGGGACCCAGGAGGCGCGCGTCCCGGGCGGCCCCCAGAACCTTGACGGCGGCCGCCCGGACCTCCTTCAGGGGGGCGCGCAGGGCGGCCACCACGGCAGAGAGGGCGCGGGGCCCGCCGAGCTCGCCGAGGGCGTGCACGGCCCTGAGGGCCTGGGGTGGCGCTCCAGCTTCGATGGCCTGGATGAGGCGCTGCAGGCCCGCCAGGCTCTCGAGCCGCTCCAGTGCGAGGGCGGCGGCACGGCGCACCTCGGCGTCAGCGTCCCGCAGGGACTCCGTCAGGGCCTGGCGAGCGGTGGGGATGGCCATGGCGGCGCCAGCGTACGGGAAGGTCCCGGGGGGTGTCAAGTGGGCGCGGCCGGCACGGCGGTTCCGGATGAGGAGATCACGCCCCTCGTCGGGACCGGCCTGAAGATCATCCAGGCCCGGCGCGGCTACCGGTACTCGGTGGATGCCATCCTGGTGGCCCACGCGGCCGACCCGCAGCCCGGAGAGCGGATCCTGGACCTGGGGGCGGGGACGGGAGCGGTCGCCCTCCTCCTGGCGGCGAAGGCGCCCGCCTGCCGGATCGTTGGCCTGGAGATCCAGGAGCCCCTGGCCGACCGCGCCCGGCGAGCCGTCCGCCTGAACGGCTGTGAGCACCAGGTCAACATCGTCACCGGCGACCTCCGCCGTCCCGCTACCTGCCTCGCGCGCGGGGGCTTCGACCTGGTGGTCAGCGCCCCGCCCTACTGGCCCGCGGGCATCGGACTCGTGAGCCGGGTGCCCGAAGCCGCGGCGGCGAAGCACGAGATCCTCTGCACGCTGGACGAGGTGGTGGGGGCGGCCGCGTACGCCCTCGCGCCGCAAGGCCGTCTCTGGATGATCCACCGGGCCGCCCGGCTGCCGGATCTCACGGCGGCGTTCCAGGCGCATGGCCTCCGCTGCGTCCTGCTCCGGCCGGTCCACTCCCGCGCCGACGGGCCGGCGACCTTCTTCCTGGCACGCGCGGCGCGGGGGGGGACGCAGGGCGTCACGCTCCTCCCACCTCTCACCCTCTACAGCGGGCCGGGGCGCGCCTTCTCCCCCGCCCTCCAGGCCATCTACGCGGCCTTCGGACATCCGCCGCGAGAGGCGATCGCATGACGGACCGCATCCCGCTGGCCATCGCCCAGCTCCAGCCCCACCTGGGCGACCTGGAGCGGAACCTCGCCCTACACGAGAAGCTTATCCAGGAGGCGGAGCGGGGCGGGGCGCGCCTCGTCCTCTTCCCCGAGCTGAGCCTGACCGGTTACTTCCTCAAGGACCTGGTCCCGGCGGTGGCTTTGCGGCCGACCGACCGGCGCCTGGAGTGGCTGCGGGCCAAGAGCCGCGACGTGGCCATCGTCGTGGGCTTCGTCGAGGAGTCCCCCGACTTCCGCTACTACAATGCCGCCATGTATCTGGAGGGAGGAGAGGTCCGCCACGTCCACCGGAAGGTGTATCTCCCCACCTACGGGATCTTCGACGAGCAGCGCTACTTCGCCCAGGGGGACCGGGTCGCCGCCTTCGACACCGGCTTCGGCCGGATGGCCCTCCTGATCTGCGAGGACCTGTGGCACCCCGCCTTGCCCTACCTGGCGGCCCTGGACGGGGCCCAGGTCCTCCTGGCTCCCTCCAACAGCCCCGGGCGGGGGCTCACCGCGGACGGCCGCTTCGCGAACGCGATCGGCTGGCACCACATGAGCCGGACCTACGCCCAGCTCTTCACCTGCGCCGTCGCCTTCGCCCACCGGGTGGGCTTCGAGGACGGCGCCTGCTTCTGGGGAGGATCGGAGGTCCTGGGACCGGACGGCACGCCGCTCGCCCAGGCCCCGCCCCTGGAGGAGGCCCTCCTCTTCGCCACCATTGACCGGGGGGCCATCCGCCGCGAGCGTCTGGCGAACCCGCTCCTGCGGGACGAGCGGCCCGAGCTCACGCTCCGGGCCCTGAAGCGGATTCTGGGGGAGACGCCGGGGGAGGAGGCGCCGTGAGCACCGACAGGCTCCCCCTCACCCTGGATTACGCGGTCACGGCCCAGGTTCTGACCGCTTTCATCGAGGATGAGGTCCGCAAGTCCGGGTTCGACCGGGTCGTGGTGGGTCTCTCGGGGGGGGTGGACTCGGCCACCTCGGCCGCCCTGGCAGCCAAGGCGCTCGGGCCCCAGAGCGTCTGGGGGCTCCTCCTCCCCTACCGGGAGAGCAGCCCGGAGAGCCGGGTGCACGCCGAGCTCGTCGTCCGGTGGCTGGAGATCCAGTCGGAGACCATCGACATCACCCCGATGATCGACGCCTACTTCACCCGGGAGCCGGAGGCCGACCGGATGCGCCGGGGGAACAAGATGGCCCGGGAGCGGATGACCATCCTCTACGATTACTCGGCGAAGCTCCGGGCCCTCGTCCTCGGGACCAGCAATAAGACCGAGCTGCTCCTCGGCTACGGGACCCTCTACGGGGACATGGCCTCGGCCCTGAATCCCCTGGGGGACCTCTACAAGACCCACGTCCGGGCCCTGGCCCGGCACCTGGGCGTCCCGGCCGCCATCGTGGAGAAGGCGCCCAGCGCCGACCTGTGGAAAGGGCAGACGGACGAGGCCGAGCTGGGCTTCACCTACGAGGAGGTGGACCAGCTCCTCTACCACATGGTGGACCTCCGCTACGACACGGCGGCGCTCCTCGCGGCGGGGTTTGACGAGCGCTTCGTGCAGGCGGTGGCGGAGCGGGTGCGGGCCTCCCAGTACAAGCGCCGGCCCCCGGTCATCGCCAAGATCTCCCGGCGGACCATAGACCGGGACTTCCGCTACCCGCGCGACTGGGGCCTGTAGCACCGCGCGCCCCCGAGCTTCGCCCTGACGCACCCCACTCCATGAGCTGCCCCGGCTGCAACGGGACCGGCACCTTCCAGATCCGGAATGCCAGCGGCACCTGGATCACGGTGAAGTGCCTCCAGTGCCGCGGCACGGGGCGCCTTCCCTGACCAAGCATCGGCCCTTGCATTTTGGCCGCGCGGGCAGTACAACTACGGCCGGCATGGCCACCGCCGTCCTTCGGGGGAGCGGCCAACGGCGCCTGCTCAGGGGGCACCCCTGGATCTACCGGAGCGACATCCAGGAGGTGCAGGGGTCCACAGAGCCTGGCGAGGTGGTGGACATCGCCTCCCCGAACCGCCAGTTCCTGGGGCGGGGGACCTACAACCCCCGCTCCCAGATCACTCTCCGGGTCCTGACCACCGAGGCCGAGGCGATCGATGCGGCCTTCCTGCGTCGGCGGATCGCGGCCGCGGCGGCGCGGCGGCAGGCCCTGGCGGTGCCGGAGGCCGCCTATCGGGTCGTCTCCTCCGAGGGCGATCTGCTGCCGGGGCTCATCCTAGACCGCTACGGGCCCGTGGTGGCCGCCCAGTTCCTCACGGCGGGGATGGAGCGGCTGCGCGGGGCGACCCTCGACGTGGTCGCGGAGGTTCTCGCGCCGCGCGGCATCTACCTGCGCAACGACGCCTCGGTCCGGACCCTGGAGGGACTCCCGCTCGAGCGGGGTTGGGGGCGGGGGGAGGGCCCGGAGCAGGTGGAGATCCGCGAGGGGCCGTGCCGCTTCCGCGTGGATGTCGCGGGCGGGCAGAAGACGGGCTTCTTCCTGGACCAGCGGGAGAATCGCCTTGCCGCTCGGGAGCTGGCGGCCGGGCGGACGGTCCTGGACTGCTTCTGCTACAGCGGCGCGTTTGCCGTGCACCTGGCGGAGGCCGGCGCCACGCTCGTGGAGGGGGTGGACATCTCCCCCGAGGCCGTGGCCGCCGCCGAGGCGAACGCGCGCCTGAACGGCCTCGAGGGGCGCTGCCGGTTCCGGGCCGCCAACGCCTTCGATGAGCTGCGCCTTCTGGACAAGACCCGGCGCCAGTTCGACTGCCTCATCCTGGATCCCCCCGCCTTCACCAAGGCGAAGGGGGCGGTCGGCGCGGCGCTGCGGGGCTACAAGGAGATCAACCTCCGGGCCATGCGGCTCCTGCGCCCCGGCGGGATCTTGATCACCTGCTCCTGCTCCTACCACATCGACGAGGCGACCTTCCTGGCGATGCTGGAGGAGGCGGCGGGGGACGCGCACTGCCGGATGCGGGTCCTGGCGGTCCGGACGCAGGCCGCCGACCACCCCATCCTCCTGGGGGTGCGGGAGACCCGGTACCTGAAGTGCGTCTTCCTGGAGCGGCTCTGAGAGGCAGGGGCGGGCACCGGATGAGGATGGGCCAGCCGGAGTTCGGCCAGCGCTACGGGGAGCTCGTCGCTTCCGCCTACGACCGGATGGCGGAGGAGTACGACCGCTACGACGCCGACACCCCGTTCTTCATCAACGACTACCGGGTGACCCGGGCCACGCTCGAGGCCCTCCGCCCCCGGTGGGAGGGGAAGGTCGTCCTCGATGTGGGCGCGGGCACGGGGCTGCAGACGGCCCAGTTCGCCCCCCATGCCAAGCGGGTCCTCGCCCTGGACCTGGCCGCTGATCTCCTCCGCAAGGCGCAGGAGAAGGTGAGGCGCCTCGGGTGCGGGAACGTCTCCTTCCTCCGGGGAGACGCCACCGCCCTGCCGCTCGCGGACGGGAGCGTGGACTTCGTCTGCTGCTACGGGGACGTGATCGGCCTGATTCCGGATTACCCCACCGCGATCGCCGAGCTCGCCCGGGTCTGCCGCCCCGGGGGAACGGTCACGATCCAATATGACAACAAGTGGCACGTGGGGCTGCTGTGGGAGCCGGACGAGCTGGCGCAAGCCGTGTGGACACCGGGGGTGGGGGACAGGCGGATCTGGACCTACACCTACGTGACCCGGCCCGAGCGGGTGGACTTCATCTACAAGACCTACACCGGGCGCGAGATGACGCAACTCCTCGCCGGCGCCGGCCTCCGGGTCGTCCGGCGCCTGGGCCTGCACATGATCTCCTCGATCGTTCCCGAACCCTACCAGACCGCCTATAAGAACGGCCAGGCGCTGTACGACACCCTCAAGCGCGTGATCATGCGGCTCGGGCGGCTCGACCACGCCCTGCGGGCCGTCCCCGGCATGAGCCGGGTCGGCTACGCTGCGATCCTGGTGACAGAGAAGCCGGCGGCCGGCTAGTCCTTCTTCCGCTCCCCTTCCCAGCCCACGCGGGACGCGACGAAGCTCCGGCCCACCTCGACCTTCACGTTCTCCGCAACCCGCAAGGTGATCTTCTGCTCATCGATCGCCACGATGGTCCCGTGGAGCCCCCCGCTGGTAATGATCTGGTCCCCGGTCTTCAGGTTCTGGAGCATCTCCCGGTGGGTCTTCTGCTTCTTCTGCTGCGGGCGGATCAGGATGAAGTAGAAGACGGCGAACATGAGGAGCAGGGGGAGCAGGGCCTGGTAGCCTCCGGCGCCGCCGTCACCGAGGGCTCCCGCGTATGCCGGCGTGGGTGTGAGCACGCGTCTCCTCCTTTAGTCGAGGTCGGCGAGGGCGTCCGGCGCGCCCCGGAGGACGGCCAGCCGTTCGTCCAGGAACTTGGCAAAGGTCCCTTCGGCCAGGGCGCCTCGCGCCTCGGCCATCAGGGTCACGTAGAAATGGAGGTTGTGGAGGGTATTGAGGCGCAGCCCCAGCGTCTCGTCCGCCACGAACAGGTGCCGGAGGTAGGCGCGGCTGAAGCTCCGGCAGGTGTAGCAGCCGCACTCCGGGTCCACCGGCCGCTCGTCCCGGGCGTACTCGGCCGCCTTGATGCTCAGGCGCCCCTGCCGGGTGAACAGGCTGCCGGTCCGCCCGTGGCGGGTCGGCATGACGCAGTCGAACATGTCAACGCCGGCCGCGATCCCGAGGAGGAGATCCTCGGGGGTCCCGATCCCCATGAGGTAGCGCGGGCTCTCCGCCGGCAGGCGAGGCGCCGTCACCCGCAGGACCGCCCGCATCTGCCCCTTGCTCTCCCCCACGCTCAACCCCCCGATGGCGTAGCCGTCGAAGGGCAGTCCCGTGAGGCGGGCCGCCGCCTCCTCCCGGAGCTCCGGGTAGACCGACCCCTGGACGATCCCGAAGAGGGCCTGGTCCGAGCGGGTCCGGGCCTTCAGGCACCGCTCCGCCCAGCGGAGGGTGAGCTCCAGGGAGGCCCGGGCCTGATCCGCCGTCGCCGGGTAGGACGTGCAGTCGTCAAACGCCATGATGATGTCGGCACCAAGCGCCTCCTGGATGGCGATCGCCCGCTCGGGGGTCAGCGCGTGACTGGACCCATCGAGGTGGGAGCGGAAGGTGACGCCCTCCTCGCTGATCCGCCGGAGCTCGGCCATGCTGAAGACCTGGTAGCCCCCGCTGTCGGTGAGGAGCGGGTGCGGCCAGGCCATGAAGCGGTGCAAGCCGCCGAGGGCGGCGATGGTCTCGGCCCCCGGGCGCAGGGAGAGGTGGTAGGTATTGCAGAGGACCAGCTCCACCCCCTCCTCCTCCAGATCGCGCGGGGAGAGGGTCTTCACCGTCGCCTGCGTCCCGCACGGGATGAAGACCGGCGTCTCCACGGTGCCGTGGGGGGTCGTGAGCCGCCCCCGCCGCCCCCCCGTGTCGGCGTCCGTCGCCAGAACCTCGAAGCCGAATCCTGCGGTCCTCATCGTCCCCCGGTCCCGCCCGCGCTCCCTTCTTCTATTCTTCTATTAGAGGATGACCATGGCGTCGCCATAGGAGTAGAAGCGGTAGCCGCCGGCCGCGGCCTCCCGGTACGCGGCCAGGATATGCTCCCGCCCCGCGAAGGCGCTGACCAGCATCAGGAGGGTCGTGCCGGGCAGGTGAAAGTTGGTGAGGAGCCCGTCCACGACCCGGAACCGGTATCCCGGCGTGATGAAGAGGGTGGCCTGTCCCTCCCCGGCCCGGAGCGCGGCCCCCTCGTCGGCGGCGCTCTCGAGGGCCCGCACCGTCGTGGTCCCCACCGCCACCACCCGCCCCCCGCGCGCCCTGGCCTCCTTCACCGCCCGGGCCGTCCCCTCGGGGATGCGGAAGCGCTCCGGATCCATCCGGTGCCGCGTGACCTCCTCCACCCGGACCGGCTTGAACGTGCCGATGCCCACGTGGAGCGTGAGGAACGCCACCGCCACCCCCCGGGCGTGGACTGCCTCCAGGATTCCCTCCGTGAAGTGCAGCCCCGCCGTGGGCGCGGCGATGGCCCCCTCCTCCCGGGCATAGACCGTCTGGTAGCGCTCCCGGTCCTTCGGGTCCGCCGGCCGCCTGATGTACGGCGGGAGGGGCATCCGCCCGTGCCGCTGCAAGAGCTCCCGGACCGGGAGCGATCCCGCAAGCTCGAGCAGGATCCGCCCCTCGGGTCCCCGCTCCCGCACCCGCGCGGTGAAACCGCCCGGCAGGGAGAAGGCCGCGCCCACCCGCGCCCGCCGCCCGGGCTTCATCCAGGCCCACCAGGCCGCTGCCGCCTCTTCCTCGAGGAGCAGGATCTCGACCCGACCTCCGCGGGGCGTGGCGGCCTCCAGGCGCGCCGGCAGCACCCGGGTGTCGTTCAAGACGAGCAGATCGCCCGGCCGGAGCAGGGGGGGGAGCTCCCGAAAGCTCCGGTGACCGATGGCCCCGGTCTCCCGATCCAGGAGCAGGAGGCGAGAGGCGTCCCGCTCCGGCAGGGGGTGCTGGGCGATGCGCCCCGGGGGGAGCGGGTAGGAGAAGTCGCTGAGTCGCAAGGGCCTCGGCTCCCGCCTAGGGTTCCGGGAGGCGGCGCAGGGCCGCGAGGGGGAAATAGTACTGCAAGATCTCCTCGTAGCCGAAGGCCAGGTCCGCCATCCCTTTCGCGCCCCACTGGCTCAGCCCGACCCCGTGCCCCCACCCCTTCCCGATGAAGGTGAACCCGCCCCCGTTCCGCAGGACGCTGAAGTTCGTGCTCCGGAGGACCTCCGCCCCCACGAGGTGGCGGAACGCCTTCGCCTCGACGGTGAGCAGGTCGGCCCCGTGCCGGATCCGGAGGCGCTGGACCCGACCGGAGCGGGTCCATGCCTCCGGCTCGATGCTCTGGATGACGCCGAGGGCGTACCCCCCGGCGGCCAACCGGCGGCGGAGCGTCTCCTCCGCCAGCGTGACCTCCCAGAGGTGATGCGGGGAGCCGGCCGAGAAGGGGTCGGGCACCCCGACGATGAAGGGGTAGCGCCTCTCCCAGACCTCCACGGCGTCCTCCGTCATCCCGCCCGACGCCGAGTGGTAGAAGGCCGGGATCACCATGCCCTCGTAGGTCAGGACGACCCCCCGGGTGCTCAGGACCGCCTCGTCGGACCGGGTGTCCTCCCCCCAGGCGCCGGCGTAGACCTGGTCGGCGGTGGTCGCAGCGAGGTCGTAGGGAGCCGCGCTGGCCGTCAGCGCCGCGTGCAGCCCATACGTGCGCGCGACAACGGCTTGAGCCTTCATGGCCTCAAAGGGCCAGTCGGGCGCGATCTCGGCCCGCATGACCCCGCGGACGTACTCCTCCAGCGGGAGCACATTGACCGCGAGGAGCCGGCCGCCAGCCTGGCGGTGCAGCCGCAGGACCCCCCGGTAGGGCCGCCCGTCCAGCCGCGCCCACCCGCCCGGCACAGGCTCCACGAGCAGGGCGGAAGTCGCAAAGGCGCGCCCATCCACGCTCAGCCCCCCGTAGGCCGCCGCCACGGCCACCGGCGCGTAGGCCCGGTAGTGGCCCACGAGGAGCCCCGTGGCGGGGTCGGCCAGGGTGAAGGCGCTGGTCCCGCTCACGGTCAGCCGGTCGGCGGTCTCGCGGAGGAGGACCCGAACCGGCCAGGACGGCCCCGGCCCCGCCTCCTCCGGCATCGCGGTCCCCGCCGGGAACAGCAGGAGGGCGGCGAGGAGGAGGGGGCGGCCCCGCATCGGGCGCTTCACCGCCGGCCGAAGAGAGAGAGGAGCAGGGTCAGCACGATGCTGAGGAGAATCGACGTGGCCAGGGGGAAATAGAAGGTGAAGTTCTTCCGCTCGATCACGATGTCCCCGGGGAGGCGCCCCAGGAACGGCACCTTCCCCACCAGGAGCAGGAGGCCTCCCAGGAGCGCCAGGATGACCCCGATCAGGAGCAGCATGCGGCCCAGCGGTTCAAGATTCCCCATGGCTGATCCTCGGGCGGGGCGCGGCCTCCGGCGGCCCTATCGCCCCTCCCACAACTCCGGCTGCTTCCCCGGGACGGGCTTCGCCTCGAAGTACTCGAGCGCCAGCCGGGTAGCGGTCCGGCCGCGCGGCGTCCGCGCGAGGAACCCCACCTGGATGAGGAAGGGCTCGTAGATGTCCTCGATCGTCTCCTTCTCCTCCCCCACCGCCACCGCCAGCGTCTCCAGCCCCACCGGCCCCCCGTCGAACTTCTGGATGATGGCCTGGAGGATCCGGCGGTCCATGTCGTCGAATCCCCGCTCGTCCACCTCCAGCCGGCTGAGTCCGGAGGCGGCCACCTCGGCCGTCACGCTCCCGTCCCCGAGCACCTGGGCGAAGTCCCGGACCCGGCGCAGCAGCCGGTTGGCCACCCGGGGCGTCCCGCGCGCGCGCCGCGCGATCTCGGTCGCCCCCGCCGCCGTGATGGGCACACCCAGGATCCGGGCCGAGCGGACCAGGATGCGGGCCAGCTCCTCCGCCGTATAGTAATCCAGCCGGTGCACGACGCCAAAGCGGTCCCGGAGGGGGGAGGTGAGGAGGCCGGCCCGCGTCGTCGCCCCGACCAGGGTGAAGCGGGGGAGGTCCAGCTTGATCGAGCGGGCGGTCGGCCCCTGCCCGATCATGAGGTCGAGCTGGTAGTCCTCCATGGCGGGATAGAGGATCTCCTCCACCACGTGGGTGAGGCGGTGGATCTCGTCAATGAACAGGATGTCCCGCTCCTTCAGGTTGGTCAGGAGCGCCGCGAGGTCCCCCGGCCGCTCGATGACCGGGCCCCCCGTGGCGCGGATGCCCACCCCCAGCTCGCCGGCGATGATGTAGGCGAGGGTCGTCTTCCCCAGGCCCGGCGGGCCGTAAAAGAGGACGTGGTCCAGGGCGTCCCGCCGCGCGCGGGCCGCCTCGATGAAGATCCGGAGGTTCTCCTTCACCTTCTCCTGGCCGACGTACTCCTCCCAGGCGCGCGGCCGCAGGCTCTGCTCGAGCTGCTGCTCCTCGCCCTTGGGCTTCTGGCTCACGATCCGCTCGCCCATCGCCCCCCCGGCGCGGGGATCAGCCCCGCGCCCCCTCCGCCAGCCGCTTCAGGGCCTCTTTGACGAGCGCCTCGAAGGTCGGGGCGCCGCCCTTCCCGCGGGCGGCCTGCCCCACCACCCGGGCCGCCACCTGGCGCGGGTAGCCCAGGTTCACCAGGGCGGAGACGACATCCTCCACCAGGCCGTCCCCGCCCGGGCCCGGCTCCGCCGGCGTCACCCGCGCGAGCGCGAGCCGGCCCGCCTTGTCCTTCAGCTCCACGACGATCCGCTCCGCCGTCTTCTTCCCGACGCCGGGGACCGCCTGCAGGCGGGCGAGGTCCCCGGTGCAGATGGCCGGCACCAGCTCCGCGGCGGAGATCCCCGACAGGATATTGGTGGCGAGCCGCGGCCCGATCCCGCCGACCGTGCAGAGGAGCTCGAAAGCCTCCTTCTCGTCTCGCGTAAGGAAAGCGAAGAGGACGAGGGTGTCCTCCCGAACGTGGGTGGTGGTGTGCAGGAGGACCTCGGCCTCGAGCGGCGGCAAGCCGTAATAGGTGGACAGGGGGATGTGGGCATGGTAGCCGACGCCCTGCACGTCCACCACCACCTCGCCCGGCCCCTTGGCCACCAGGCGGCCCCGGAGTTGCGCGATCATGGGTGGCCCGCCTCGCTCGACCCCGGGGACCGGGCGCCCCTCCTCAGAAGCTGGACAGCAGATCCGTCAACGCGAGCCGCCACCTTCCCTCCTGCCAGTCGAGCACGTAGGCGCGGTCCTCGGGAGCGCACCGGCGCCGGGGGCGTGCCGGCCCGTGCAGCTCGAATCCGACGGTGCCCCGCACCAGGACCCGCTCGCGCCCGAGCGGCACCGCTTCCGCGAGCCGGAAGGCGACGAAGCAGCAGGCGGGCCGGCAGGCCTCCGCGGACATCCGGAGGCGGAACTCGTCGGCCCCGACCAGCCGGCGCGTCTCGGCGGTCCCCGCCTCGTAGAGAGCCTCGAAGGCTCCATCGTGCCAGAGCGAGAGGATCCGCTCGAGGGCCTGCACCGCCGCGGGGGCCGGGTCCACCGGCGGAGCATCCGTCGCCCCCGCGACGGCTGCAAGGAAGAGTCCCACCGCAGCCGCAGCGCCCGCGCGCGCCGGCCCCCTCATGGCACCTTGAGCGCCCGCCAGGCGGCTCGACCGACCCGGAGTCCCCGCCGGGAGGCCATCAGACGCCGCCCCGGGCCACCGCTTGCGACGTGGCAGTGGCAGATCGCCAGGGCGAGCGCGTCGGTCGCATCCAGGGAGGCCGGGGGATCCTGCAGGGCGAGCAAGCGGGTCACCATCCCCCGGACCTGCTCCTTCTCCGCCGCCCCGTACCCGGTGATCGCGGCCTTCACCTCCCGGGGCGTGTATTCGAAGACGGGGAGTCCCCCCTGCACCGCCGCCAGGAGCGCCACCCCCCGCGCCTGGCCCAGCGTCAGCGCACTGCGGACGTTGCGCGCGAAGAAGAGGCTCTCCACGGCGGCGCACGCGGGGCGGTAGCGCCTCACGAGCTCGAGGAGCGCCTCGTAGATGGTGTGCAGCTTCTCGGGGGCAGGCCGGCGGGCGGGCGCGCGGATGCCGCCGCACCCCACCAGGATAAGGCGGGCACCCTGCTGCCGCACCAGCCCGTACCCCGTGACCGCCGTCCCGGGGTCGATGCCCAGGATGAGCACCCCCCCCTCGGGGCCGCGGCGCCGGGAGCCGTCAGCCGGTGACGGCGGCCATGACGGATTCGGGGATGTCGAAGTTGGCGTAGACGCTCTGGACGTCGTCGTGGTCCTCCAGCTCCTCCATGAGCCGGAGCATCTGCTCCGCCACCTTGCCGTCCAGCCTCACGGTGCTCTGGGGGACCATGGTGATCTCGGCGCTGGCGATGGCGACCTTCGCCCGGGAGACGGCTGCCCGGACCGCCTCGAACTCCTTCTCCCGGGGGGCGGTGAGGATCTCGAAGGTGCCCTCCTCCTGCCGCATGTCCTCCGCCCCGGCCTCCAGGGCGGCGCTGAGGAGCGCCTCCTCGTCCACCCCTTTGGCCTCCACCTGGATGACCCCCTTCTTCTCGAACATCCAACCGACGCAGCCCGACTCCCCCAGGTTGCCGCCGTGCTTCGCGAAGATCTTCCGGATCTCCGGCGCGGTCCGGTTCTTGTTGTCGGTCGTGACCACCACCATCACCGCCACGCCCCCGGGGCCGTACCCTTCGTAGGTCAGCTCCTCGTAGGTCACCCCCGGCAGCTCCCCGGTCCCCTTCTTGATGGCCCGCTCGATGTTGTCGGCGGGCATGTTGGCCGCCTTCGCCGCCTGGACCGCCGTCCGGAGGCGGGGGTTGCCGTCCGGATCCCCACCCCCCGTCTTGGCCGCGATGGTGATCTCCCGGATCAGGCGGGTGAAGATCCGCCCGCGGGCGGCGTCCGCCTTGGCCTTCTTGTGCTTGATCCCGTGCCACTTGGAATGCCCGGACATGGTCCGCCTCCCCTTCCGCAGAGGGACGCTAGCATACCGTCCGCCCCGTTGGCAAAGGGAAACCTCCTCCGGAGAATTCCCTTGACACGCGGATCAAAGGGGATTACAAAAACGGGCACGCGCAGGAGGCGCGGCCGATTATGCAGAGAACCCGGTGGGCCTGGCGGTTCTTCTTTAGCGGCGTCTGCCCCGTGGGGGCGGGCACCGGCCGCCGCTAGGCCGTCCGGGGACCGCAGAGCAGCCACGGGAGCAGACGCTGACTCCCGTGGCTTTCGTGTTTCTGGAGGCCACGGACCGGTGCCGTGGCTTTTGGCTTTTTGGACCGCTCATGGGAAGGAGACAGCAATGGTCATCGTGATGAAACCGGGGGCGCGGGAGGAGGACCTCCGGGAGGTCATCGCCCGGGTGGAGGGCCTCGGCTATCACCCCCATGTCATCCGCGGGACGACGCGCAGCGTGGTGGCGGCCGTGGGGGACGAGCGGGGCAAGGCGAGGCTCCAGGCCCTCGAGGCGCTGGCCGGCGTGGAGAAGGTCGTCCCCATCCTGCAGCCGTACAAGCTGGCGAGCCGGGAGACCCGACCGGCCCGGACCGTGGTCCGGGTCGGAGCGCTGGAGCTCGGCGGGGACCGGCTGCACGTCATGGCCGGACCCTGCTCCGTGGAGTCCGAAGAGCAGCTCCTCACGGTGGCCCGGGCCGTCCGGGAGGCCGGGGCAACGATCCTGCGGGGCGGGGCGTTCAAGCCCAGGACCTCCCCCTACGCGTTCCAGGGGCTGGCGGAGGAGGGCCTGAAGCTCCTGGCCGCCGCCCGGGAGGCGACCGGGCTCCAGGTCGTCACCGAGGTCCTGAACCCGCGGGACCTCGACCTGGTGGCCCGCTACGCCGACATCATCCAGATCGGGGCCCGCAACGTTCAGAACTTCGCCCTACTGAAGGAGGTGGGGGAGATCCGCAAGCCGGTGCTCCTGAAGCGCGGGATGTCCACCACCATCCAGGAGTACCTGATGTCGGCCGAGTACGTCCTCTCGGCCGGCAACTACGACGTGATCCTCTGCGAGCGGGGCATCCGAACCTTCGAGACTGCTACCCGGTTCACCCTGGACCTGAACGCCGTCCCGGTCCTTCAGAAGCTGACCCACCTCCCCATCATCGTGGACCCGAGTCACGGCACCGGCCACTGGGAGTACGTGCCGGCCCTGGCGAAGGCGGCGGTGGCGGTGGGGGCGGACGGCCTGATGATCGAGGTGCACCCGAAGCCGGAGGAGGCCCTCTCGGACGGCGTTCAGTCTTTGAAGCCGGCCCGCTTCGCCCAGCTCATGTCCGACCTGCAGGGGGTGGCCAAGGCGGTGGGGCGGTACTTCTAGGCCGAAGCGGGGAACTTCCCCCTTGGGCGAATCGCGGGGCCTGGGCTAGAATCGCGGGGCGAAAGGAGGCGAGAGCCAGGCCGGAGGAAAGGGGGAAGCCATGGCCCGACTGTCCCTGGACCAGATCCAGCAGCAGCTCCAGGACCT
>DASYVA010000081.1 GCA_036000645.1 Candidatus Methylomirabilis sp. | reverse complement strand
GGCAGGCGAGCGCGCGCCCTCGGAATGCGCGTCTGGGGCCTCCGCCGGGGCGGCGGGCGCGCGCCGGGCACCGAGCGGATTTTCGGACTCGAGGACCTGCGGGCGTTCCTCGCCCCCCTCGATTTCCTCGTCCTCGTCCTTCCCCTCACCCCCCTGACCCGCGGCCTCATCGGACGCCGCGAACTGCAGGCGATGCGACGGACCGCCTGGCTCCTGAACATCGGCCGCGGGCCGGTGGTGGACGAGGCGGCGCTGCTCGTCGCCCTCGAGCGGGGCTGGATCGCCGGGGCGGTGCTGGATGTGTTCTCCGAGGAGCCGCTCCCCCCGGACCATGCCTTCTGGCGCCACCCGAAGGTGATCGTGACCCCCCACATCGCCGGCCCCGCCTTCCCCGAGCGGGAGGTGAGCCTCTTGGCAGAGAACCTCCGGCGCCTCCGGGCCGGCCGCCCCCTGAAGGGTCTGGTCCGCCGCGCCCGTGGCTACTGACGCCCCGATCGCGCGTGGCGGTGACGCCTTGCCCGCCGTGCATCGGGCGACTACAATGGGGGGGACGGCCCGGCGGGCCCTGCTTCGCCTTCCCGCGAGGTGCGATGCTTTCTGACCCTTCCATCATCGACACGCCCGATGGCCTTTCGGGGGTTCTCGACGACGTCCTGGCCGCCCCCGTCGTGGCCCTCGACACCGAGGCCGACTCCTTCCATCACTATTACGAGAAGCTCTGCCTCATCCAGGTGGCCACGCCCGACCGCGAGGCCCTGCTGGACCCCCTGGCCGGCCCGGACCTCAGGCCCCTGGTGGAGCTCCTGGAGGCGAAGCCCCTCGTCGTGCATGGGGGCGATTACGATCTCCGGCTGCTGAACCGCCATTTCGGGTTCGTTCCGGGCGAGCTCTTCGACACCATGCTGGCGGCGCAACTGCTGGGCCAGGAGGAGCTCAGCCTGGCCGCCCTCATCCAGCGCTACTTCGGTGTCGTGATGGACAAGCGCGTCCAGCGGGCGGACTGGTCGCGGCGCCCCCTCCCCCCGGACCTCGCCGCCTACGCCCTCGGCGACATCCACTATCTGCTCCCGCTGGCGGAGCGCCTCGAGGCGGAACTCGCTGCCAAGGGACGCCTGGCATGGCACCAGGAGACCTGCCGGAGCCTGGCTGCGGTCCGCTTCAGCCCGCGCGCGCCCGATCCCGAGCGGGAGTGGCGGCTCCGCGGGAGCCACGCCCTCCCGCCGCGCGCTCTGGCCGTCCTCCGGGAACTCTGGGGGTGGCGCGAGGGGGTGGCGCGGGGTCGGGACGTCGCCGCGTTCCGGATCATCGGCAACGAGTACCTGGTCGCCCTGGCGGCGAAGGCGGCCGGGGGGGAAAGCTCGGGCATCCCGGCGGGGGTGAAGCTCCCCCGCAACATCACAGGGTCGCTCCGGGAGGGGCTGGTGGAGGCCATCGCCCGGGGCCTCGCTCTCCCCCCGGAGGCCTGGCCGGTCCTCCCCGAGCGGGAGCGCCCACCCCAGGACCCGGCCCTGGGCCCGCGCGTCGCGCGCTTGCGCGAGGTCCGAGATGCCGCCGCCCGCCGCCTCCGGCTCGACCCCGCCCTGGTCGCCCCGAAGTCGGCCCTGGTGGTGATCGCCACCGCGCGGCCCTCCACGCTCGAGGCGCTCCGGGCCCTGGACGTCCTCCACCGGTGGCAGGAAGAGCTCCTTGGGCCCGACCTCCTCAAGGCCCTGGCCCCACCCCCCGGCCCTCCCGGCCGCCGGCGGCGCCGGCGCCGCCGGCGCCGGCCCGCGTCCGCCCATCCCCCCGCAGGTTGACACCCCCCGCGCTTTCTGGTAGGGGGAGGGGACTTTCCCCCCTCCGAGAGGGCCGATGACCAGATCCCGGGTTGCCGCCAAGACCCGCATCTTCACCGAGTCGGTCATTCGCGAGATGACCCGCCTGGCGGAGCAGCACGACGCGATCAATCTGGCCCAGGGTTTCCCCGACTTCCCGGCGCCGGCCGAGGTGAAGGAGGCAGCCGTCGCCGCCATCCGGGCCGACGTGAACCAGTACGCCATCACCTGGGGGGCCCGGGGGCTTCGGGAGGCGCTCGCGGCCAAGGTGAAGTGGTCGGCGGGCCTCGAGGTGGACCCGGAGCGGGAGATCACCGTCACCTGCGGCAGCACCGAGGGGATGATCGCCGCGCTCATGGGGATCATCGACCCGGGGGACGAGGTCGTCGTCTTCGAGCCCTTCTACGAAAACTACGGTCCCGATGCCATCCTCTCCGGGGC
>DASYVA010000080.1 GCA_036000645.1 Candidatus Methylomirabilis sp. | reverse complement strand
CCATCTCCTCGTAGCAGGCCCCGGCCCCCGCATAGTCCCCCGCCCGCTTGTAGCGCCAGGCCTGGCGCAGCAGCCCCACCTGCCCGATCGCCCTGGCGACCACCTGAGCGGGCCTGGAACCGAAGCGCCGCTGCACCAGCGGCCAGAGGAGCCGGCGCGCGAGGGTGAAGGCGAGCAGGAAGAGCAGGGCGATGAGGGCGTAGCGGAGGAGGGGATTCTGGTTGAGGGCCCAGCCGGACTGGGCCACCTGCCGGCGGAGGTCCGCGATCGGGCCGGCCAGGGCCGGCCCCGCCGAGGCGAGCAGCGCGCCCGGCAGGCCGGTGAGCGTGCAGGTGAGACGGCGACGGCTGGACGAGTACCGCACGCCGCCCCTCACGCCCGGGCGGGGCGGTCCGTCGCGGCGACCCCCTCCGCCAGGCGGACGGTGAACTCCATGCCCCCGATGGCGATCACGTCTCCATCCCGCAGGAGTTGCTCCGCCACCCGCTCCCCGTTCACCTTGGTTGGACTGAGGCCTCCCAGGTGGGTCAACCGGAACCGGCCATCCGCCTCCCGGGTGATCCGGGCGTGGACCCTTTTCACCAGGAGGCCCGCCACCCGCACGGTGGCCTCTTCCCCGCTCCCGATGGTCACCGGCGCCCCACCCAGGAGGACTGGCTCCCGGCCCGGGACGAGAAGCCGCGCGCCGGCGGCCGGCCCTTTCCCCAGGAGGCGCTCCAGCTCACGGGTGCCCACGTGGACGGTCACCGGAGGGCTGGGCCTGCCCGGTGCGGCGGCCTCGACTTCCCGCGCCGCCCCGCACCGGAAGATCAGGCGGTGCTTCAGGATGCCGATCTCGTTCCCGTCCCGCAGAGCCTGGGTGGTGACCCGCTCCCGGTTGAGGAAGGTGCCGTTGGCGCTCCGCTGGTCCTCCAGGACGAACCCCTGTCCCTCGAACCGGATGACGGCGTGCAGTCGGGAGACGCCGGCATTCTCGATGACCAGATCGTTTCCGGGCGCGCGACCGATGGTGAACCGGGCCTTGCCCAGTGGGACCGTCTGGAGGATCCGGTCTCCAAGCATCACGGTGACCTCCGCCTGCGGCATGGGGGTAGAGGCGGGGGTGGCCGGCGAGGCCGCGGGGGCGATGGTGGCGGGGCGGTAGTGCTGGGTCCAGCGCCGCCCCGGGGGGGGATTCACGAGGCAGGCGTCTGCTGCTGGAGGGACCTCCAGCCCCTCGTACACGTCCAGGGCCATCGCCTGCCCGCCCTGCCGGGTATAGACAAACGCGAGGAGGGAATCCTGCGCGTCCTCGTCCGCCGGCAGATCGGCGCCGTCCGGCACGAAGTAGGTCCGGGCCGGGCGACCGGCAGGGCACAGGGCCAGGTGGATCCGCTCCCCCTGCCGGAGGGCCAGGACGGTGCTGACGCCCCGCGCGGCCAGCCGTTCCAGGACCCCCTGCACGTCGACCAGGTCACTCGTCACCTGAACCGACGGGCGGCTGCCGAAGAGGACCAGGAGCCCGTGAATCAGGAAGGCATCGGCCGGGCAGAAGAGGAGCGGGGCCGTGGGATGCGCGGCGTAGGCACCGAAGAAATCCCCGATGGGGGTGCTCCCCAGACGGTCCCCCTGCGCCCGACCGGCCCCGTACGGAAGCCCCCCGAGGACGAACAAGTACCGGGCCTCCTCCCCGAGGCCCAGGACGAAGTAGCCGCTGGCGGTCCGCCCCGCCCCGAGGAGGCTCCGGTACATCTCATCGAACCCCTGGTAGCGGCTGCCGGGAGGGGCGACAGGGGCGCCGCAGGCGGGGAAACGAGGCGCAGACATGGGGCCTCCTTGGCCGAGCGCGCCCTAGCCGAGAGCCGGGGGGGGCTCGAACCGGACGAGGAGGGCAGTGATGTTGTCCCGCCCCCCGCGCCGGTTCGCCAGATCAATCAGCGCCTGGCAGGCAGCCTCCAGATCGGAGCTGCCGGCCAGGAGGGTTTCCAGGATCTCGGGGTCGGTGACCTCGTCGGTCAGGCCATCCGAGCAGAAGAGGAAGAGGTCCCCGGATTGCAAGGCCTCGCTCCACGCATCCATGTCGACGGCCGGCTGCATCCCGAGCGCGCGCGTGATGACGTGCTTGTGAGGGGAGAGGCGGGCCTCCTCCGCGGTCATCTCCCCCCGCGCCACGAGCTCCCCGACCAGCGAGTGGTCGCGCGAGAGCTGATCGAGCGCCCCCTCCCGGACCCGATAGATGCGGCTGTCCCCGACCGAAGCGAAGGCGGCCTTTTCGTCCTCGACGAGGGCGCTGACCAGCGTGGTCCCCATCCGGGCGTCCGCGGGCCGGTGCCGCCCGGCCTCGAACACCCGGCGGTTGGCCACGCGGACCCCCTCGGCCAGCGCCTCGAGGGCCGGGGCTTGGAGCGCCGCGGGAAGCTGGCCTCGTGGAGCCAGGGCCTCCCGGAGGGCGGAGAGCGCCAGGGCGCTTGCCACCTCCCCCGCCTCGTGTCCCCCCATTCCGTCGGCGACAGCGAACAGACCGGCCTCGGGGTCGGCCAAAAGGCTGTCTTCGTTGTGATCGCGCTGCCGCCCGGAATCCGTCCGGCCCACCACCTGAATGGGCACAGCCCCCCTCTCTCCGGCTTGCCAACCCGGTCTGTGGAAGGTGCCCACGAGGGGTGCAAATTCCATTCCACACAAGGACTTACAGGGCCTAAGGGTGAGGATCTAGAGGGATCAGGAACCCCTGAGGAGGGGGAGGACGAGGCGGACCGGGACCGCGAAGTTCGACCCGCCAAACTGGCGGAGGACCGCGTAGGAGACCCCGACCACCCGCCCGGTCATGGCCACGACCGGGCCCCCGCTCCCGCCGATCGTGGTCTGCGCGTCGAAGGTCATCTCATGCGGGAGGACGTCCCCGAGGAATCCCCGGGTGGCGGCCGGACGGATGAGGCGGCGGGTGGCTAACGCTTCCACCACCTGGACCAGGTCGCTCAGCTCCAGCGCCACGAGCTGGTCCAGGACATTCGGCGGGGCCTTGGCCAGGATGGCCTCCAGGCCTGCCGGGTAGCCGATGACGAGGACCGATCGACCCGGGGCGGCATCCTGGCCCGTCCGGTCCAGCTCCAGGACCGGCAGCCGGGCTTTCCCCGGCTCGAACTTCAGGACCGCCACGTCGGCCTCCTCGGAAACTCGGGCGACGGTGAGGGGAAACGGACGGGGGATGCCGGGGAAAAAGGCCCGGCGAAGGAGGGGAACCGGACGGAAACCGGCGGTGCGGAAGGGGGCAAAGACCTCCCCCGCCCCCTGCCAGGGCTCGACCACGTGCCGGCTGGTGAGCAGTTGTCCGTCGGCCCTCACCAGAAATCCGGTCCCTACGAAGTGGCGCGTGGCCGGGGGCCCGTCGCCTTCCACCGTCAGGGCGGGATCCCCCCCTGGGCCGAGGAGGGGCTTCCCCTCCGGGCCGAGGGTGTAGCGCAGCCGCCGCCCCTCCCCATCCTCGAACCCCACGAGGACCTGGAGCAAGGCGACCCCGCCCGCGACGCGGGCGATGATCCGCTCCCCGGCACTCTGGGCCGTCTCGAGGCGCTGGAGCCGACCCTCGGTGGTGGCCAGATCACCGCGCAGCCGATCCCGCTCCCGTCGGAGGCTCTCCAGACCGGAGGTCAGCGCCTGCTGCTGCTCCTCCACGGCCCGCCGGGCGGCCTCCACCCGCTGGTGCAGCCCCTCCCGGAAGAGGCGCTCCTGTCGGAGCTGCACCGAGAGCCCGGCGATGACCGTCCTGGCCTGCCGGAGCTGCCACTGCCCCGCCACCAGCACGATCGGGACGCCGACGAGGAAGAGCACCATCAGGAGGAGGCCAAGGACGAAGGCGAGCCGGACAGCGGGGGAGGCCTCGCGGCCGACCGCGATCGCGAGGTACCGGAGAAAGGCCGTTGCGCTCCCGACCCGACCCCGCCGGGCCGCGCGGACCAGAGCGCCCGCGTCGGCCACGAGGCTCCGCAGCGGCTTGGAGGCGACCTCCGGAGCGCGGTGGAACCGGAGCTTCGGCCCCCCCTCTCCCACCTCCACGAGGTCCCCGTCCCGGAGGGCGACCGTGCGGACGGGTTCCCCATTGACGAACAGGCCGCGGCCGCTCCCCCGGTCGGCCAGGAGGACCTCGCCCCCCTCGACACGCGCCTCGGCATGGTGGGGGGCCACGCCGGGATCCGAGGTACCATCGAAGCGGAGGTCGTTGTCCGGGGCGCTGCCGATCGTCACCCGGTCCTGGTCGAAGACCTGCTCGGCGCCTCGCCGGCCTCCCGACACGTGGACAAACCTGACTCGCATCCCCTCCCCCACGCCATTGTCGCTCAGGGGCGGCGAAAAGGAAATGCCCCGGGTCGCGATTTCGATTGGAGACCCGAGCGGGCCGCCCTAGAATGGCCCTCCGGCCCCCGTCTCGGCGGCGGCGGCCGGGGGAGGGACCGCCATGGGCATGGCGCGCGCCTGGCTTGCTGGCCTCCTCCTCCTCGCCCTGGGGGTGCCCCCTGCGCTCCGGCCAGCCCCGGCGTTCCCGGGGTCCCCGGCCATCCTGGGGAAGGGACCTCTGCCCATCCGGAACCAGTCCCCGGTCCAGCTCCTGTTCCTCCAGCTCGCCCCGGAGGGGGCGCGCCCCGTCCCCCGGGAGGTCTGGGAGGTCCGGGCGGACCTGGTGGAGACCAACACCCTCGTAGCGGAGGGGCCCTCCCCGGCCGGCTTTGCGGGGGTCCTGAACTTCGAGCAGACGCGGCTGAACGTGACCGTCCGGCGTGGCCTCTGGCCTGGAGGGGAGGGGGGGATCGAGCTTCCTATCGTCTACGGGTGGGGCGGGATTCTGGATTCCTTCATCGACGCCTTCGAGCACCTCATTGACATGCGGCGGGACCTGCGGCGGGACGAGGTGAGCGTGGGGGGACAGAACCGGTACCGCTATAGCATCACGCGCAACGGCGGGGCCTTCCTCCAGGGGGAGAGCGGCGACTGGGACATCGGGGACCTGGCCCTCACGGCAAAGCACGCCCTCTGGGAGGAGCCGGACGCCAGCCTGGCCCTTCGGGCCGGCGTGAAGCTCCCCACCGGCAGGCCGAGCCGCGCCACCGGGAGCGGCGATGTGGACCTCGCGCTGGGGATCGCCGGAGACCTCCGTCGACCGCCGCTCGCCGCCTACGCCAACCTGAGCGGCACGCTCCCCCTGGGGCGCTTCCGCGGGGAGAGCGTGAACCCAATCGTCTCCGGGCTTCTCGGACTCGAAGTGGCCCTGACGGAGACCTCCGCCTTCCTCGTCCAGGTGGAGGGGATCAGCGCGCCCTTCTCCGGCACCGGCCTGGCCTTCCTGGACGACCCGATCTTCCAGTTCCAGGTGGGCCTCCGGTTCCTGCTGCGCCCCAATCTCCTCCTGGACGTGGGGATCATCGAGGACTTCTGGTTCCAGCCGGTCCGGAGCGTGGAGGCCAGCGCGGATTTCTCCGTCTACGCCTCCCTCCGGGCCACCTGGGGACCCTGAGGCCCGGGAGACCCGGCCGGCGCGAAGCGGGTCCGCGGTAGAGGGGAGGGGGCGATGGCGGGAGACGAGGCACCCCGGACGCCGGACGCGCCACCAGACCTCGCCGCCCTCCTTGCGCGCCTGCCGGCCGCCCTGGACCCGGGAGCTGCCGCCGGCGTCGAGGGGGTCGTCCAGTTCGACCTCACCGGGGAGGGGGGCGCCACGTACTTCCTGGCCATCCAGGGCGGCGCCTGCACGGTCGGCGAGGGGCGCCACCCGGGCCCGAACGTCGTGCTGACCCTGAGCGCCGCCGACTGCGTGGCGGTGATCACGGGCGCCGTGAAGGCCCGGGCCCTCTTCGACACGGGGCGGCTGCAGATCGCCGGGAACCTCTTCCTCGCCCTCCTGCTCCGCGACCTCTTCCCCCGGGACCGTCTCCTCCGCTGAGACGCTGGCGATGAACGCCGTGGAGGGTCCACCTCCAGGCGCGATCACGGACGCGCTGACGAGGCGCTCGGCGGCCGGTCCGACCGTCGTCGGGCGAGCGGGGGGCGGAGGGCGTCAGGAGGTCGGGGGGACGCTGGCGATATAGGCCCGGTAGTCTCCGGGGTAGCCCAGGGCGGCCTGAAGGGCCCGGACGTCCTGCAGGATGGCGGCGATGCGCTCCGCGGGAAGGAGGGGGCCGGCCTGGATGCGCTCCGCCACGGCCGCGGCTTTCTCCCGGGCTTCGGTCGCCGTCTCCTCCAAGATCTCCTCGTACCCGGTCGCGGCTCCGGTGAGGTAGTTCTCCAGGATGTGCCGGGCCACCAGTCGTCCGTGCTTCAGGGAGGCCTGGATGTTCCCCTTCCCGGTCACCGCGTTGCCGAGGGCGAAGACCCCCGGCAGGCCCTCCATCTCCCCCGTCCGCGGATCCTTGATGCGGTAGAGCTCCCCCGCCATCGGGAGCGCGGCGACCGGCTCCGGGATGCTCCCGATACTGCTGATGGTGAGGGGCGCCCGGACGGGCGCCTCCGACCCCGGGACCGTGATGACCCGGCGGTCCTTCAGCTCCGTCCGGGCGATGGTCAGGCCGGCCAGACGATCCCCCTCGGTCAGGAACCCCACGGGAACCGAGCGCTCCTGGAACCGGAAGAGGAACCGGTCCTGGAAGTTCTGCAGGAGCTTCCGCCGGGTCTGCCGATTCCGCTCGAGTTGCTGGGGGGTGGCATTCTCCGGGGGTTCGGCCAGCGGCATGTCCTCGACGGTCCGCCGGTAGAAGAGGGTGCACCCCTTGACCCCCAGCGCCTCCAGGGTGAGCCCCCGCTCCTCCAGGGCCCGCTTCAGCCCTCCGTGCTCGAGGGAGACGGGATCGGCCGGCATCCCTCGCGCCCGGAGCGCGCGGGTCACCGCCTCCAGCATGAGGATCTTCACCACATCCAGCGAGGCGAGCCCGCCTCCCACCACGATCCCGCCGTCGGCGAACTCCACGGCCGGGCCGCTGTAGTCCGGGTCGTCGTAGTGGTTGAACCAGTACACGAAGGGGTTCTGATAGTAGAAGCCCCGGCCCACGTAGGCGTCCACACCCTCCAGGGGGAGGGAGCGGTCCCGCCAGGCCCCGTTGGCGAGGATGATCGCGCTGGGCTTCCACGCCAAGAGATCCTTCAGGCCGATGTCCCGGCTGAGCTTCGTCCGCGGGACAAAGTGGACCAGCGGGTGGGCGAGCTTCTGATCAATCTTGGCGTACTCCTGGGCCCGGAGCTTGACGTGCCAGCGGGGGAGGCCGTCCTCGATCTTCCCGTAGGGCCGGACGTTCTGCTCCAGGACGATGCAGCGGACCCCGCGGGCCGTGAACTGAGCCACCGCCTCGGCGCCGGCCACGGCCCCCCCCACCACCACGACCAGGTGCCCCGGCCGGATCGCTTCCTGCTCGCTCACAGAGTCCTCCCCCTCCCGGCCCGCTTCGCGGGGCCCTCGCTCCATCGATACCACAGCGGCCTCCTCACCCTCAACGCCCTTCCGCCCCGGCCTCGGCGGCGAAGGCCTCCGGGCTGAGGGGGCCCTCCGTCGCCTCCGCCACGAGCCGCGGCCAGGGCCACCGGTTGGCCGGGGCGAAGACCCGCTCCCGCAGGAAGGCCCCCGCAGCGGGATTCAGGGCGAGGCGCCCCCCGGGCACCCACCCCTGGATCGCCCGGTGAAGCTGGCTCGCGAACAGCTCCCCCAGAAGATAATTCTGGTAGTAGACCGGCGCCAGGGCCAGGTGCAGCTTTGCCGCCCAGTCGGGGCCCCGGCGCGCCACGGGGGGCGTGAGGCCCTGGAAGCGGGCCTTGAGCGTCCACCAGAGCCGGTCCAGGTCGGCCTCCGGCGTTCTGTAGAGCGCCCGCTCGAAGTGAATCATCACCAGGGCCCACCGGGCGAAGAGCAGCAGGCCAAAGCGGTGGTGCGCCGCGGCGGCGGCGGCCAGAGCCGCGGCCTCGCCGGCGGGCAGTCCGGCTACGGCCGTGAGCCACGGCGCCTGGTAGATCTGCCGCTCCAGGAGCATGGCCACCGCCTCCGTGGTGCAAGCGTGGGCCGGTCTCCGCAGGAAGTAGGGGAGGCTCCGGTCAACGTACTTGTCGTAGACGGCGTGGCCCCCCTCGTGCAAAAGCGTCCGCATCCAATGCTCGTTCCCGACGAGATTGCAGAGAATCCGGATATCCCCTTCTCGATCGATGTCCGCGCAGAAGCCGTGCTGGGATTTCCCCGGCTTCTCGAAGAGGTCGCTGCGCGCCAGGATATCCCGCACCTCCAAGCCGATCCCATCGAAGCTCGCCACCATGAGCGCCGGTAGATCCGCCCCCGCGAAGAGGGCATCGAGGGCCAGATCACGGCGGGGGGGCGGGTGCTGGAAAAAGGGGTCGGCGTAGTGCCAGGGGCGGAGGTCTCCCGCGATCACACCGAACCGGGCGCACAGCTCCGCGTCCAGGCGCGCCTTCTCGACGAGGAACGGGCCGGCGGTCCGGCGATCCACCTCCTCCAGCAGGACAAAGAGCGGGCTCTCCGCCAGCTCCCGGGTCTCCAGGGCAAAGGCGAAGTGGTCGGGGAACCCCATCCCCCGGGCGACCCGGTTGCGGTGCCGGACCATCTCCTGGACGAGCGGGGCGACCTCGGGCCCGATCTGCTGCGAGGCTTCCCACGCCCGCTGTCGGGCCGGCCCGTCGTCGGAGGCGCGCAGGATCTCCTCCAGCGCGTTGGCTGTGGCGGGCTGGCCAGCCAGCGTGCTCCGGAACGTATCGAAGCGTTGCTCCGCCTCCGCCGCCAGGCGCTCCAGCGCCTCGAGGGTCTCGGGGTCCATCTGGCTCGCCCGGAATTCCAGGAAGAGTTGCCGGACCTGGCGGGCCTGGATCGGATCGGCCAGGTCCGCCCGGCGCCCGTGCCAGTCGTGAAGGCGGCGGTATCCGACCGGGTCCGCGGAGAGGCCCCGCCGGGCGATGGCCAGCCGGACCACCTCCTCCTTCCAGCGGTCCTCCCCCGTGAGCGCCAGCTGCCAGGCCGCCTCGTTCAGGGCCTTCTCCAGGGGACGCACGGCCGCCTCGTGCTCCCGGAGGAAGGCTGCCACCTCCTCTCTCACGCCGGCCGCCCCTCCCCCTGGAGGTCCTCCAGCACCGCGAAGGCGTGCCGGACCGCCTTGGCGGACAGGGTTCCGCCCATCAGCAACCCCACGTCCAGGGTCTCCGCGATCTCGCCCATCGTGGCTCCCGCGTCGAGGACCTCCTCGACTCGATGGTCGATTCAGTCGAAGCAGTTCTGGCTCACCGCCACGGCCAGGGCCATCAACTCCTTGTGCTTCTTGCTCAGCGCCCCGTCGGTGAAGACCCCCTCCCCGGTTCCCCGGAACGCGGCGTAGACCCGCATCGGGCTGGCCAGGATCTTCCCGTTCAGGCGCTTCCTGCGCGCCGTCCGCTCCTGCAGGCTCTCCATGGCCCCTCCAAAGGACAGACAGCCGGCGGACGGTCGGGACCGCCCGCCGACTGCCGGGTCAGTACTGGCTCTCCACCTTCACCCTGCTCTGCTCGTCGTACACGTAGACGTCCCCAACCTGCTCGTCCAGCGTCTTCTTGTGGGAGCTGTCGCAGTAGGGTTTGTTCTTCGAGAGGCCGCAGGCGCACAGCCAGATGGGCCCCTTCACCTCCTCCGGCGTGATCCGGTAGGGCTTGTTCCGCTCGTGCTTGACCAGGCGCGCCATCGCTCACCTCCTGTTGTTGGAGAAAGGCGTCCGCCCATTATCGTTGCGGGTCTCTGGCCGGTCAATGACGACTTGCCACTACAGCCTCCCGCGGGCCACGGCCGCGGGGAGAGGCCTGCGCTGCAGAGCTGCTGCCCCCACCCCCTCGCCCCCTCGATGGGGCAGGTCCCAATCCCTGGGCGTCGGCCCGGAGCCAGCTAGGGGCTTCGTGGTGGCGGGGGTCTCGCTCGCTGGATCCCGATTCGGCAGATGGGCCCGGCTCGGATCCGGTGCGCTGGCGGTGGAGGCCAGCCGCTGCAACCTCTCCCCGGGGGGCAGCACCGTGCCTGGTTGTCACACCCGCCTTCCGCGCCAGGGCCCCATGATGGAGCGTGTCCGGCGATCGGAGCTAACGCTCATTACTGCAAGACTCTTTATGAGGAATGTCTTCATATTGAACTGTAATTTCTGGATTTTCATCGATTTATCTGCGTTATTCCACCAGCGGGACTAGGTAAACCACTGAATCATCCTGCAGGGATTTTCCTATGGCAAAATCGGGGAATGACCCAATTGCACAATCCCCCCCTGCTGACCATGATGACCCGCGATGACTCGGCCCGGCTTCGAGGAGATTTGGGCCGACCGTTTGTGAGCTGCACATGCTGCCCCTCCGCGCGCGAACGTTCCTCCCCACGGGGGGTCCACCCCCACTGGGGGGGCAGATGCACCCCTGGCCCGGAAAGGGGGGAAGCCTGAAAGCCGACTAGGTGCAATCAACGGTGCCCTCGCGGGGCACCGCGTGTGTTATGGGCCAGATGCATGGGCGCAGTCAGTCGAAATTGGGAGGTTCCCATGAGACAAAGAACTCCTCGGTGGAGGTTGGTCACAGTCGTAGTGGGGGTGGCCAGTCTGTTGCTATGGTCCACAACCAGCGACGCCCAGTCCGTCAGCGGATACGCCAGTGCTGTCCAAGCGACCGTTCTCGGAACGACGACGGCCCTCTCCCACACCGGAACGCTCGTCGATGCAAATGACGCTCGGGAAGCATCACAACTCACGGGAAGCATCCCTTCCCTGCTCCAGGCGGAAGTGCTTCACGCCACGGCAATTAGCTCGGTCCAGGGGTCGGATGCCAGTGGTGCAGTGGGCTCCGAAGCCTCGCTGGCGAACCTGGGCCTCACGGTGGCGGGAAACGCCATCGCCGCCGAATTCGTCATGGCAAGGGCGCTGGCGCCGGTCGGCGCTGTTCCTGTCGGCGTGCCAGCCGTCGAGGGCCTTTCCGTCGATGGAGTCCCCATCTGGGTGACGGGAGAGCCGAACCAGACGATCTCCCTTCCCGGAGCCACGATCGTGCTCAACGAGGTGCGCACTTCAGCGAGCGGCATCACGGTTACCGCGCTCAAGGTCACCTCTATAGACGGCCTGACAGATGTAGCGGTCGCAACCGCCGTCGCTGGCGTCACTTCTGTGGAGTCGGCCACGGTCTCGGAGCCCGCGACCACGCTCCTCGGCCAGACGGTGCCGCTCTCGCCGTAGCCGCGGTCGCCCTTCGCGCTGGTGGACCGAGCGAAGGGCGAAGCCAGGGGAGAGAAGAGCCGACATATTGCCGCACTTCGGCTGACAAAGAACACGGCGGCGAGTCGTTTCCATGCTCCACGGAGGAAGCCCAATGCAGAGAACCCTTTTCGTCCTCATGCTCGCGGCATTGGCGCTCACGGGAGGTTCCGTCGGTGCCCAGGTGATCGTCCCCCCCGACTTCGTGACCGGTGGCGGCTACATCTTTGGCACCCCGTCGGGCGCGAGGGGGAACTTCGGCGTTGGCGGGGGCGTCAAGAACGGCGCCTTCGGGGGACACCTGAACTACATCGACCATGACAGCGACCTGCACGTGAAAGCGACCAGCATCACGGGGTACGTGTTCGTCGATCCCCAGACGCGCAGCATCTGCGGAACGTATGCCACCAACACCGGGGAGACCGGCTCCTTCCTCGTCACAGTGACCGATATGGGAGAACCGGACGGCGACGATATCTTCGAGATCACGCTGGTGGAAAGCGACTATTCTGCAGCGGGCGACCTGGGTGGGCCCGGCCCGGGCGGCGGCAACATCCGACTCCATGGGAGCAACCCGTCGAACACGCCGCCGACTGAGGGCGTTTGCCCGGATGATGGAAACGGCATTCCGGTGTAACGGTTTGCGGGTCGAGGGGGCCCTGCAAGGCCCACAGCTTGGCCCCTCTTCGAGGGCCCCTGGTCCGGAGGGCATCGCAGGCGCGGCGGAGCACCCAGAACCCGCGGCCTCCGGCGCCTCCCGGCTGCGGACGGCGCGGGGGGACGTGGTGACCTCGCGGACGATGCGCTCGGGAGCCGGCTGAGGGGCGCGGGGCTGCGGGTCGATGCGGGCGCGAAGCGAGCGCCATCGCCGAAGAGCCGCGCCGCGAGGCCTGTGGACCTGGCTCCCGGGCTCCCTCCTCGCCGCGGCATCGCTTCCTCTCCTCCCGGAACCCTGACGCCCTGGTTCCGCTTCCCTCCAATCGTGTTACCTTTTTGCTCACCTCGGCAAAGACCCTCCGGCGCTTCCGGACCCGGCAGCGGCAACGCTGGCGGCCATCGAACCGGCTTAACGTCTTGATTTGCTATAGGCGGTGCCCCGGAGTAGGTCCTCGCAGGCGCCTGCTGGCATATCCGGTGCACCTCAGAAGCGTCGGCTGAGGCGGAGACCCCTTCCCGATAAGGGCACACTCGCCGCGAGGCGGGGTCGCAAAGCCACGGGTCAGGTTCCAAGCCTGACAGCCGGGCTACCGAAGGAAGGGAGGCCCAGAGCTCCCCGGGACGTGGTGGTCCTCCGCACACAGGAGGAGCACTATGACTTCCCGGCACGGTTCGGCTGGTCGCCGCTCCTGGTTGGTCCCCCTTCAAGCCGCGCTCGCCACACTCGCCCTCCGCGCCGCCCCCAGCGTCGCACACGCTCCCGTTTCTGTCCCAAGAGCTCGCCTCTGCTCGTCCACCAAGGGGGCGAGCCTGGCCGAAGTCCTCGTGGCCCTGGCCTTCGGCGCGGTATTCTCGATTGGCGCCGCGGCGTTGGCCATCACGGTCGTAACGGCCAATGCGAAGTCCAAGTCCATGGACATCGCCGTGTACCTGGCCCACGACCGGCTGGAGGCCATTCGGAACACGGCCTTTGCAAGCGTCACGGCTGGGAACTTCCCATCTGAGGGGTATGGGACCATCAGGGTCGGGAGCCCTGCGGTCGCGTATCCGGACCACCAGCGGTCGGTCAGCATTCAGGACAACACGCCTACCCCGGGTGTGAAGCGAGTCGTGGTCACGGTCGCCTGGCAGGGCGGCCGCGTGAACGCAGAAATGCTGGTGGGACGATGAGCCCGCGTTCGACGACCGGCATCCTCACCGGTGGACGCTCCGCGCAGGCGGGATCGAGCCTGGTCGAGCTCCTGATCAGCATGGCCCTGACGGCAATCGTCAGCACGGGCCTGTACACCTTCTTCACGACGACGTCCGTGACCTACAGCGATCAGGCAGTGACGGCCCGGATGCTCCAGAGTGCCACCACTGCCATGGCCCGGATCGCCCAGGATATCCGTA
>DASYVA010000079.1 GCA_036000645.1 Candidatus Methylomirabilis sp. | reverse complement strand
CCCTCCACACCTGTCCCGAGGTGTACCGTTGGTTCCGGTCGGAGGGTCTTGTGGACATTACCCTCCTCGACTTCCCGGTCGCGGTGGCCGGCACCCGGCCCCCGGAGGACTGAGCAATGCCGGGCCCGTCGGTCTGCATGTTGAGCGCCTCCTTCGCGCCGACCCTGGGCGGAACGGAGCGGCAGTGCTGGCTCCTCAGCGAGTGGCTGGTGAGGGCGGGCGTGCCGGTGGCCGTCCTGACGCGCGCCTCGCGGAGGGGAGGGGAGGTGCCGGCGGCACCCTTCCCCATCCATCGGCTATGCGGCGGGGCGGCCCATCCTCTGGCCGGGCTCGCTTACGCCGTGGCGGGGGCCTGCTGGCTGGCGGCCCGTGGGGGCCGGTTCGGCATCCTTCACGCCCACCAGGCCCTCTCTCCGGCACTGGCGGCCGTCCTCGCCAAGCGGCTGCGGCCGCGACACCGGGTGGTGGTCAAGGTCGCCTGCAGCGGAGAATGGAGCGACTTCCGCCTGGCCCGGTCGCGCCCCCTCTACCGGCGCCGGATCGCCCTGCTCCGGGAGGTGGATCGGTTCGTGACACTGAACCGGGAGAGCGCCGCGGAGCTGGAGGCGGTGGGGCTGGGGGCGGTGCCCGCGCGCGTCATTCCGAACGGGGTCGATGTCCAACGCTTCGCCCCTGCAGCGCCGGGCGAACGGGCAGCCTTGCGAAGGTCCCTGGGTCTCCCCGCAGGCGAGCCGGTCGCCCTCTTCGTGGGGCGACTGGAGCACCGGAAGGGCGTGGACGTGCTCCTCGCGGCATGGGCTGACCTGGTCCACCGCGGCGAGGCGCCCCGCCTCCTCATCGCCGGACCGGGGGAGGCGGGGGCGTGGATCCGCCAGGCGGACGGGCTGGGCCTGGAGGGGCGGGTCGCGTTCCTGGGGGCCCGCAGCGATGTGGCCAACCTGTACCGGGCCGCCGACCTTTTCGTCTTCCCCTCGCGCGCCGAGGGCTGCCCGAATGCGGTCCTGGAGGCGATGGCCTCGGCTCTTCCCGTGGTGGCCACGGATGTGGCGGGCAACCGGGAGGCGGTCGGGGAGGACGGGAAGGCTGGCTGGCTGGTGCCAGTGGAGGCCCCGGCGGCCCTGGCCGAGGCCGTCGGAACACTGGCGGCAGGGCCGGCGCTGCGCCGGGAAGTCGGCGCGGCGGCCCGCGCCGCCGTGGAGGAGCGCTTCGCCATCCACCGGGTGGGAACGCAGTACCTCTCCCTCTACGAGGAGCTCGTAGGATGATGCCGGGCAGCGGGCCGGTGCCCGTGACCTATCTGATCACCGAACTGAATATCGGTGGAGCCGAGCGCGCCCTGGAGCGTCTGGTCCTCCGGCTCGACCGGAGGCGCTTTACCCCGGAGGTCTGGTGTCTCTTCGGGGCCGGGCCGGTCTTCGCGCGCCTGCGGCGCGCGGGTGTGCCGACTCAGTGCCTGGGGATGCGCCACAGGATGGACCCGACAGTCCCCCTCCGACTCGCATGGGCCCTGCGGCGCAGCCAGCCTCGAATCGTGCACTCGTTTCTGTTCCACGCCAACCTCCTCGGACGCCTCCTCGGTCGCCTGCTCGGGGTGCCGCACGTGGTATCGTCGGAGCGGACCATGGAGCTCGAGGGTCCCCTCCGGCGCTGGCTCAACCGGGGGACCGGGGCCATGGCCCACCGCATCGTGGTCGTGAGCGAAGCCGTGGGCCGCTACGCCGCTGAGGTCATCGGGCTGGACCCGAGTCGGATCAGGGTGATCCCGAACGGGGTGGAGATCGGGCCGGTGCCGGACAGCGCAGCCCGCGCAGCGGCTCGCAAACTCCTTGGTCTCCCGCCCCGGGCCACGGTGATCGGAACGGTCCTGGCGCGGATGGATCGGGAGAAGGGGCTGGACCTGCTCATCGCCGCCGCCGCCCGGCTGCCGGCCCTCCGATCGGGCAGCGCTATCCTCGTGGTAATCGGCGGGGGACCGGGAGAGGAGGCAGCGCAGGCCCGGGTGGCCGACCTGGGGCTTGACGGGGCGGTCCGCTTCACGGGGCCCCGGGAGGAGGCAACCACCCTGCTGCCGTCCTTCGATATCTTCGTCCTCCCCTCCCGGACGGAGGGGCTCTCCAACGCCCTTCTGGAGGCGATGGCCTGCGGCCTCCCCGCAGTGGCGACCGCCGTGGGGGGGACCCCTGAGGCGGTCCTCCACGGGGAGACCGGGCTCCTGGTGCCGCGGGAGGACCCCCGCGCGCTTGCCGCCGCCCTCCAGGTCCTGCTGGACGATCCCCCTCGCGCCTCCGCCATGGGCGCCGCCGGCCGGCGTCGGGTGGAGGACCGGTTTCGCGTCGAGCGGATGGTCGAGGCCACCCAGGAGCTGTACGCCGAGCTCCTTGCCGGGGAAGAACGGAAATGATGCCCTGGGCCAGGGGAACCACCCGTTCCCCCCTCCCCGGTCGCGAGCCCCGGTACCCCGCGGACACTCGCCGAGGGGGAGGTGATCCCCGACCCGAGGGGTAAACGATGTGCGGGATCTGCGGGCGACTCAACTTCGACTCCGAACGTCCGGTGGGTGCGCCCCTCTTGCGCCGGATGACGAATGCCCTCTCCCACCGGGGTCCGGACGGGGATGGAATCTTCATCAACGGGCCAGTCGGCCTCGGCCACCGCCGGCTCAAGATTATTGACCTGACCGAGAATGGGCGCCAGCCCATGCCCAACGAGGATGGGACCATCTGGATCACCTTCAACGGCGAGGTCTACAACTTCCCCGATCTGCGCGAAAGGCTGATCCGGCGGGGGCACCGCTTCCGATCCAAGACCGACACCGAGACCGTCCTGCACCTGTACGAGGAAGAGGGGCCGGCGTGCGTCCGTGCGCTGCGAGGGATGTTCTCCTTCGCCATCTGGGACGCCCGGACCCAGACGCTGTTCCTGGCGCGGGACCGGGCCGGCAAGAAGCCGCTGTACTACCAGATCGACCGCGGGGGCCTACGGTTCGCCTCGGAGATCAAGGCGATCCTGATGGATCCGGAGGTGGAGGCGACGCCGGACTTCGAGGGGATCCATCACTACCTCAGTTTCGGCTACGTCCCCCACCCGGCGACCGCCTTCCGGGGAATCCGTGCGCTCCCGCCGGCCCACGTGGCTACGATCCGGGACGGGAGGCTTACCGTCGAGCGCTACTGGCGCCTGCAATATGGGGTGAAGCACCCGGGATCGGAGCGGGATCTGGCGCAGGAGCTGGTCCACCACCTGGAGGATGCGGTCAAGGTCCGGATGATCAGCGATGTCCCCCTGGGAGCCTTCCTCAGCGGGGGGATCGACTCCAGCGCGGTCGTGGCCATGATGAGCCGCCACGCGGCCGAGCCCGTGCGGACCTTCTCCATCGGATTCGATACCGCGGAGTACGACGAGCGACACTACGCGCGGCTGGTGGCAGAGCGGTTCGGGACGCGCCACGAGGAGTTCGTGGTCCGACCGGACGCCGCGGGGATCCTGCCCATGCTGGTCTGGCATTACGACCAGCCGTTTGCAGATTCTTCTGCCATCCCCACCTACTATGTCGCGCAGATCACCCGGCAGCATGTCACGGTCGCGCTCAATGGGGACGGGGGGGACGAGGGGTTTGGTGGCTACGAGCGGTATGTCGCCCAACAGCTGGCCGGCCGCCTGGACTGGCTGCCAGGAACAGCGCGGCGGGGACTTCAGGCTGCCGTGGGACTCGTCCCGCGCGGGGGGCGGCGGGGGAGCCTGCGTGCGCGGGGGCGGCGATTTCTGGAGGGGCTGCTCCAGCCGCCGGATCGGCGGTACAGCCGGTGGGTGTTCCACTTCACCGCGGACCGGAAGGCGGAGCTCTACCATCCGGACTTCGCGGCAGCCGTACCGCCGATGGAGTCAGAAGAACTGCTGATCCGCGCCTTCCGGACGTCGGATGGCGCAGATCTGCTGGACGCCGTCATGGACGTAGACACCCGGACGTACCTCCCCGACGATCTCCTGGTGAAGGTGGACGTGGCCAGCATGATGAACGGGCTCGAGGCGCGGTCGCCGTTTCTGGACCATGCCCTTTTGGAATTCGCAGCACGCATCCCGTCCCATCTGAAGCTGCGCGGAAGGGAGAAAAAGGTCCTCCTGCGGACGGCGCTACGGGGCATCTTGCCGGACGCGATCCTGGAGCGGCCGAAGATGGGTTTCGGAGTCCCCATCGACCGGTGGCTCCGAGAGGACCTCCGGTCACTGGCGTACGACACGCTCCTGGGTCGCCGGGCCACCGATCGGGTCTATTTCCGGCCCGAGGTGGTCCGGTCCTACCTGGATGAGCACGTGGCCGGGCGGGCATCCTGGCACTACTTGCTCTGGAACCTCCTGATGCTGGAACTGTGGCACCGCACGTTCATTGACGGCGACGGCCGACTGGCCCAGGAGCGCCGTGATGGCGCCGCAGCCGTGAAGGGGTAACCGCTGGCGACCTATTTGGTCACGGGCGGGGCCGGGTTCATCGGCTCGCACCTTGCAGAAGCCCTCGTCCGGTCCGGGCACCGGGTCCGGATTCTGGACAATTTCGCCACCGGGGCGCGGGCGAACCTCGCGGCCGTGGCGGGAGCGGTCGAGCTCCTGGAGGGGGACCTCCGGGACCCGGCCATCGTGGAGCGGGCGGTCCGGGGCGTGGAGGTGATCTTCCACCAGGCGGCCCTCGCCTCGGTGGCCCGCTCCCTGGAGGATCCTGCCACGACCCACGCCGTCAACACCACCGGCACCCTGAGCCTCCTCCTGGCTGCCCGGGGGGCGGGCGTCCGGCGGGTCGTGTACGCTTCCTCCTCCTCGGTCTACGGCGACAGCCCTACCCTCCCGAAGCGGGAGGAGATGCCGACCCAGCCCAAATCCCCTTACGCCATCTCGAAGCTGGCGGGGGAGCAGTACTGCCAGGTCTTCGCCGCGGCGTTGGGTCTGGAGACGGTGAGCCTGCGCTACTTCAACATCTTCGGGCCGCGGCAGGACCCCGCCTCCCCCTACGCCGCCGTCATCCCGAAGTTCCTGGCGGCGATGCGGCGGGGGGAGCGGCCGGTCATCTTCGGCGATGGGAAGCAGTCGCGCGATTTCACCTACGTGGAGAACGCGGTGCGGGCGAACCTCCTCGCGGCAGCAGCGCCGGGAGCCTCCGGCGAGGTCATCAACGTGGCCTGCGGCGCCCGGATCACCCTCCTGGAGCTCGTCGACCACCTCAACCGGCTCCTGGGGACGCATCTCACGCCTTCCTTCGCCCCTCCGCGAACAGGGGATGTTCTGCATTCGCAGGCCGACCTGGCCCGCGCCGCGGCCCTCCTGGGCTACCGCCCCACGGTCGACTTCACGGAGGGGCTGGCGCGGACGGCCGCGGCGGAGGCAAGCCATGGGTGAGCGGGTCCTCGCCCGCGTCATCGCCCGGTTGAATATCGGCGGCCCGGCGCAGCAGGCCATCACCCTCACGGCCGCGTTCAACGGCGGGGATTTCCGGAGCGTGCTCTTCGCGGGACGGGAGGATCCCCGGGAGGGCTCCCTCTGGGGGGCCGCCCAGGCGGCCGGGGTCTCCCCCGTCCGAGTGCCGGGGCTGGGCCGCCGCATCCGGCCGGGGGCGGACCTGCTCGCCCTGGCCACCCTGACCAGACACCTCCGGCGCCTCCGGCCCGACCTCGTCCACACCCACACGGCCAAGGCCGGGACGGTGGGACGGGCGGCGGCGCTGCTTGCCGCCGTCCCGGTCCGGGTCCACACCTTCCACGGCCACGTCCTGAGCGGCTACTTCGGCCCGGCCGCGACCGCCCTCTTCCGGCGGATCGAGACCGCGCTTGCCCGCCGCACGGCCCTCCTCATCGCGGTGAGCCCCCGGCAGCGGGAAGAGCTCATCGCCCTCGGCGTGGCCGAGCGGGAGCGGATCGCCGTCATCCCCCTCGGGCTGGACCTGGCTCCCTTCCTGACCTGTGCCCACCGGGCGGGAGGCCTCCGGGCGGAGCTGGGCCTCTCCCCCCGCACCCCCCTCGTCGGCCTGGTGGGGCGTCTCGTCCCGATCAAGGGGGTGGATTGCTTCCTGCGGGCAGCAGCCCTCCTGCGCGAGCGGATCCCGGAGGTCCGCTGCATCGTCGTGGGGGACGGGCCGGAGCGGGAGGCGCTGGAGGGGCAGGCGGCCGCGCTGGGCCTGGAGGATGGGGTCCGGTTCCTGGGATGGCGCCACGACCTGCCGGCCGTGTACGCGGACCTGGACCTGCTGGCCCTCTCATCCCGCAACGAGGGGACCCCCCTGTGTCTCCTCGAAGCCATGGCGGCGGGGGTGCCGGTGGTCGCGGCGGGGGTGGGAGGGATCCCGGACCTGGTGCAGGATCGGGTGACCGGACGGCTCACGCCCCCCCGGGACGCCGCGGCGCTCGCCTCCGCCATGGGGGAGGTCCTGGCCGACCGGGACGCCGCGGCCGCCTACGCGGCGGCGGCGCGGGCCGCCGTCTTCCCGAAGCACGACGCCAAGACCTTGATCGCCACCGTGCGGTCGTGCTATACGCGCCTCCTGGACCGCCAGGCAGCGGGGAGAGCCGCATGCGAATCCTGGTGACGGGGGGGGCGGGTTACATCGGCTCCCACCTGGTGGACCACCTCCTGGCCCAGGGGCACGAGGTGGTGGTGCTGGACAATCTCTTCACGGGCAACATCGCCAATCTCGCCCCCCACCTGGAGCACCCCCGCTTCCGCTTCGTCAACGACAGCGTCCTCAACGAAGCGCTGGTCGAGGAGCTGGTCCAGGGTTCGGCCCTCGTCTGTCACCTGGCGGCCGCGGTCGGGGTGCGCCACATCGTGGCCGACCCGCTGAGCGCCCTCCTCACGAACGTCCGGGGGACGGAGCTGGTCCTCCACGCCGCCTACAAGCACTGGCGCAAGGTGCTCCTGGCCTCCACCTCCGAGATCTACGGCAAGGCCCAGAAGGTCCCCTTCGAGGAGACGGACGACCGGGTGCTGGGGGCGACCGAAATCCACCGGTGGTCCTACTCGACGGCCAAGGCGGTGGACGAGCACTTGGCCTTCGCGTACGCCGACAAGGGCCTGCCGGTCGCCATCGTCCGCTATTTCAACTCCTACGGGGAGCGGCTGGACCCCCGGGGGTACGGGAGTGTCATCGCCACCTTCATCCGGCAGGCCCTGGCGGGAGAGCCGATCACGGTCCACGGGGACGGGCAGCAGACCCGCTCCTTCACCTACATCAGCGACACGATCCAGGGGACGCTCCTGGCGGCAGAGGTCCGGGCCGGAGAGGGACAGGTCTTCAACATCGGCAGCCCCCTGGAGATCGCCATCGGCGAGCTGGCCCGCCTCGTCAAGCGGCTGACCGGATCCGCCTCACCGATCGTCACGGTCCCCTACGAGGCGGTGTACGGCCCGGGCTTCGAGGATACGCGGCGCCGCCTCCCCTCCATCGCCCGGGCGCAGCGGGTCCTGGGGTACGCCCCGAAGGTCTCCCTGGAGGACGGGCTGAAGCGGACCATCGCCTGGTGGCAGGAGCATTCCCGGCCCTGAGGCGCGGGGCCGGCGCGGAAGACGCGGGAGAAGGCGGCCATGGACTTCCTGGAGAAAATCCGGGACCGGTCGGTGACGGTGGGGATGATCGGCCTGGGGTACGTGGGGCTCCCCTTCGCCGTGGAGTTCGCCCGGGCCGGGGTCCGGGTGGTCGGGATCGACGTGGACCGGGAAAAGGTGGAGCGGGTCCGGCGCGGGGAGTCCTACATCCCCGACGTCCCGTCCGCGACGCTGCAGGGGGTGGTCCAGGCCGGCCGGCTGACCGCGCACCCCGAGTACGCTCCGCTCCGGGAGGCGGATGCCGCCTTCATCTGCGTCCCGACCCCCTTCACCCGCGCCAAGTCCCCCGACATCTCCTACATCGAGGCGGCGGCCCGCGCGCTCACCGGCGTCCTGCACCGGGACATGCTGGTGGTCCTGCAGAGCACCACCTACCCGGGGACTACCGAGGAGGTGGTCCAGCCGATCCTCGAGCAGAGCGGCCTGAAGGGGGGGCGGGACTTCTCCCTCGCCTTCTCGCCGGAGCGGATCGATCCGGGCAACAAGGCCTTCGGGGCGCGCAACACTCCCAAGGTGGTAGGGGGGGTGACCCCTGCCGACTCGGCGCGAGCGGCGGCCCTCTTCAGCCTCATCATCGACCCCGAGCACATCCACATCGTCTCGGGGCCCCGGGCGGCGGAGATGTGCAAGCTCCTGGAGAACACCTTCCGCTCCGTCAACATCGCCCTGGTGAACGAGCTCGCGAAGCTCTGCGACCGGATGGGGCTCGACATCTGGGAGGTCATCGAGGCGGCCGCCACGAAGCCGTTCGGGTTCATGCCCTTCTTCCCCGGGGTCGGGGTGGGGGGGCACTGCATCCCCGTGGACCCCTACTACCTCTCCTGGAAGGCCCGCGAGTACAACTTCTACACCAAGTTCATCGAGCTGGCCGCCGAGGTCAACCAGTCGATGCCCTACTACACCGTCCACCGCCTCGCCCGGGCCCTGAACGAACGGGGCAAGCCCCTGAAGGGGGCGCGGATCCTCGTGCTGGGAGCCGCTTTCAAGCGGGACATCGACGACTGCCGCAACTCCGCCGCCCTGGAGGTCCTGACCATCCTCGCCCAGAGCGGGACCGCGGTCTGCTACAACGACCCGCACGTCCCGAAGCTGGCGCCGGGGGAGCATGGGCTGCCGGCCGGCCTGCCGGCCCTCGAGTCCCGGCCCCTCACCCCGGAGCTGCTCGCCGAGATGGACTGCGTCCTCATCGCCGTTCGGCACGGCAGCTACGACATCCCGTGGATCCTCCGACACAGCCGACTCGTCTTCGACGCCCAGAACGCGACCCGCGGCCTCGGCGAGGGACGCGAAAAGATAGTGAGGCTCTAAGCCGTGGCCTACCTCACGCCCCTCGTCGGCCCCTTTGTGACGGCCCTCCTCCTGACCCTCTGCCTCACCCCCCCCCTCCGGGCCCTCGCGCGCCGGGGCGGCGCGATGGATCGGCCCTCGCCGCGGAAGCTCCATGCGCGGCCGGTCCCGCTCCTGGGAGGGGTGGCCCTCTACGTCGCCATCGGGGGGGCAGCCGCGTTCTTCGCCCCGCCGGCCTCGGGGCTCCTCGGCCTGGTCGCCGGCGCCACCCTCCTCTTTCTCGGGGGCCTCTGGGACGACACCCGGGGGCTGCGCCCGCGAACCAAGCTCCTCCTCCAGGTGCTGGCTGCCCTGTTGGCGCTGGCCGGGGGAGTCTCGATCAGTTTCCTCCCCCACCCCCTCCTGAACTGGGGCGTGACGGCCCTCTGGCTGGTCACGATCACGAACGCCGTCAACCTCCTCGACAACATGGACGGCCTCTCGGCCGGCGTCGCCGCCATCAGCGGCGGCACCTTCGCCCTCCTGGCCGCCCGGTACGCTGAGCTGGGCCCCGAGCAGCTCCCGACGGCGGTCGCGGGCGCGGCGATCGCCGGGGCCTGCCTGGGGTTCCTCCGGCACAACCTCTACCACGCGTCGATCTTCATGGGCGACGCCGGCTCCCAGCCCCTCGGGTTCCTCCTGGCCGGGCTGGCCGCGTATGGGTCCTGGCGGAGCCCCACCCTCCCCACGTCCCTCCTGATCCCGTTCCTGGTCCTCGCGTATCCCATCTTCGACACGAGCCTGGTGGTCCTCCTCCGCTGGCGGCAGGGCCGGCCCATCACGGTGGGCGGGAAGGACCATTCCTCCCACCGCCTGGTCCGGCTGGGGCTCGGGCGAACCGAGACCGTGCTCCTCATCTACCTCTTCGCCCTGACCCACGCCCTCACGGCCGCCCTCGTCACGTCCGTCACCCTGCGCCTGGCGCTGGTCGCGCTGGCCATCAGCGCTGCGGTCCTCTTCATCTTCGGCATGGTCCTGCGGAAGGCAGACGTCTACGGCGGAGGGCGGAAGGCCACCACCCCCGCGAAGGAGGGGATCCCCGTTGATCAGACGACCCGGTAGCACGGTCGGCCTCGTCGTTCTCCTGGTCGTGGGCGCATTGGTCGGAGCCCTCCTGGGGGAGGTTATCCGGATTCTCTTCCCCGGCGGGATTCTGGAGCAGCTCTTCTCCCGAGGCGTGAGCCCGGGCCTCTCCGCGGCCACGCTGGATCTCCGGGTCGTCTCGGTCACCTTCGGCTTCACCCTCCGGCTGAACCTGGCGAGCCTCCTCGGGATCGCCCTGGCCCTATACGTCTACCGGAGACTGTAGGCCGAAGAGGCTCTCCCCGATCCCGCGGCTCCTGGCGCGGGTCGCCGCGGCCGGGTGGGGCCCTAAGCCACGAATTTTGCGGCGCCGCGCCGGTTTTGGCTGTTGACACTCCCCGGCAGTTGTGCCATGGTTGCCGAAAATTCTGGACCCGATCTTCGAGGAAACTTACCGATGCTGCGCTGGACGGGCAAGGGCCGCACCGATGGCGCCGAAGCGGCGCCCGGCGAGAGCGGCGACAGCGGCGACGCGCGCAGGAGGAATCCGGCCATGCTCACGTGGTCCGCATCCCCCGCTCTCGAAGCCATCCTCCGCGCCCTCGAGGATGCCCAGCGGGCGATCGAGGAAGCGAAGCGCTACCTGGAGGAGCGCCTCACCCCGTTTCAAAAGTACCTGGCGGACCAGCGGCGCAGCATGGACCAGGCCCTCCGGCAGTTGGACGCCCGCATCAAGCCGCTGAAGCAGTACCTGCAGGGGCAGGAGCAAAATCTGGAGCGGGTTGGGACCCACTTGGACGCCGAGCTGAAAAACCAGTTCGATGAGTTTGCCCGCTACCTGGGCGAGCAGCGCCGGATCCTCACCGAAGCGGGTCGCTACCTGGACGAGCAGCCCAAGCCCTACCGGACGTACCTGGATGACCAGCAGGTGACCGTGGAGATGGTCTACAAGGACGTGGAGCAGAAGCTCCTGCCGTTCACGGAGCACCTGCGGGAGCAGCAGCGGATCCTGGAGCGGATTGCGCAGACCGATGTGCTAGAGGAGTTCCGGGCCCTGATGGAGTTCATGACGGAGCGCCAGAAGGCCCTGGACAAGTTCGCCGCCTCGGCCGACTCGACGCCGGAGGAGTTCTTCCGCGAGGTCAGCGAGCTGTCCCGGAAGTACCGGAGCGTGGGCGAGGGCCGTTACGCCCTGCTGGCTCGGGTCCTGGAGCGGTGCCGGGCGGCGGACGAGGCCCTCCGGCGCTCGCTCAAGCCCGCCCCCGCCGCCTCGGGGGAGCCCGCGACCGAGGTGACGCGCGCCGCCGGGTAGGTGCCCCCCGCCTCCCCTCCCCCCCGGTCTCGCCCTACGCCTCCGGACTGGCCCCCGCCGGCCCGGCGCCCGCCGCGCCATCCCCCGCGGCCGGCAGGGCCTCGGCGATCAGGTCCTCGAGGGTCCGGGCAGGCGGGGAACCAGCCCCGAGCCGATCGGCCAGGAGGTCGGCGATGACCTGGCGATGGCGGGCCTCCATGAAGGCGCGGACCTGCTCGCTGGTGGGCTGCGGCCCCAGCACCTCGGCGTAGGGAACCTTGATCCGGGTGAGGATGGCGCCCGCCTCGTAGACCAGGGTGAGGAGGCAGGGATTCTCGTTCCCCAGGTCCTCGGTCTGGATGTGGTAGCGGCGCCCCCGGTGCTGGACCTCGATATTGAAGCCCGGGACCATGGCGACCTCCCGGGAGGGCACGCTAGCACGGGGGGCGGGGGCGACGCAACGGGCAGTGGGGACGGAGTAGAAGGGAATGGCTGAGCGCCTGCGGGTGGGGGTGATCTTCGGCGGCCGCTCCGGCGAGCACGAGGTCTCGCTCGCCTCGGCGGCGTCCGTCGTGGCCGCCATGGACCGGGCCCGTTACGAACCGGTCCTGCTCTACATCACCAAGGGCGGGACGTGGCACCGGGTGGAGGCGGTGCCGGCCACCCCCGGCCAGCCGGAGGGGGGACGCCTCGCGCTCTCCCCCGACCCCGGCCCCCCGGCCTTCGCCACGGTGACGGCGGATCGCGCGTTCCGGGCCATGCCCCTCGCCCTGGATGTGGCCTTCCCGGTCCTGCACGGGACCTACGGGGAGGACGGGACCGTCCAGGGATTGCTCGAACTCCTGGACCTCCCGTACGTGGGCGCGGGGGTGCTCGCCTCGGCCCTCGGCATGGACAAGGCCCTGATGAAGGGAGCCTTCCGGCAGGCGGGGTTGCCCATGGTGGAGTACGAGGTGCTGCAAGCCCGCCGGTGGGAGGAGAACCCGGACGGCTGCCTCACGGCCCTGGCCCGCCGCTTCCCCTTTCCCTGCTTCGTCAAGCCGGCCAACCTGGGGTCCAGCGTCGGCATCAGCAAGGCCGTGGATGGGGCAAGCCTGCGGGCCGCCCTCACCGCGGCTGCCCGCTACGACCGGAAGCTGATCGTGGAGCGGGGCGTGGACGCCCGAGAGATCGAAGTCAGCGTCCTCGGGAACGAGACCCCTGAGGCCTCGGTCCCGGGCGAGATCGTCCCCGCCCGGGAGTGGTACGACTACCAGGCCAAGTACACCCCCGGAGGGGCCGAGGCGAAGATCCCGGCGCCGCTCCCCGCCCGGGTCGCCGAGGAATTCCGGGCGCTGGCCCTCCAGGCGTACGCCGCCATCGACTGCGCCGGCATGGGCCGGGTCGATTTCCTCCTGGAGCGGGGGACGGACCGGATCTACGTGAACGAGATCAACACGATCCCCGGTTTCACCGCGACCTCGGTCTATCCCAAGCTCTGGGAGGCCAGCGGCCTCTCCTACCCCGCCCTGCTCGACCGGCTCATCGGACTGGCCCTGGACCGCCACCGAGAGCGGGGCCGGCGGACGACCTCCTACGAGCCGGGGCGCGGATGACACCCATGTTCGGCCAGGGCGCCCTCCAGCTCCTCCTCCGGGGTGGCGCGACCCTGTTCATCCTGGCTGCCTGTTCCGTCTATTCCCTGGCCGCCATCCTGGAGCGAATCCTCGCCTACCGGAGGGTCGCCAAGCATGTCGCGGCCCTGCGGGCGGAAGTGGAGGAGGCCCTCGCGGCGGGGAAGGTGGCGGAAGCGCGCGCCGCCTGCGAGGCGCGGGCCGGGCACCCGGTGGCGGCCGTCTTCGCGGCCGGGCTGGCGGCGCTCCAGCGGGCGCTCGAGGGCCGCTTCGGCCTCACCCCGGGGCCGGACCTCGGGGCCACCCTGGAGGCCATCAGAGGGGCCACGGCCCGGGAGACGGCTGACCAGATCGCCGGCCTGGAGCGCCGCCTCCCCTCGCTCGCCACGCTGGGAAACGTGAGCCCCTTCATCGGCCTCTTCGGCACGGTGCTGGGGATCATCCGGGCCTTCGAGGCCATCGCCGCCACCGGGGCGGGTGGGCTCGCCGTGGTCTCCGCCGGCATCGCCGAGGCGCTGGTCGCCACGGCGGCCGGTCTCTTCGTTGCGATCCCCGCGGTCATCGCGTATAACACCTTCGTCGGCCGGGTCAAGGCCTTCGCGCAGGAAATGGACCGGGCGGGGCAGGTCGTGGTGGAGGCCGCCCTGCGGGAGGCCACCCGGTAGAGGGACACATGCTCTCGACCCCGCATCCGGCCCGCCGCGACCGCCGCCTCCTCTCCGAGATCAACGTCACGCCCCTGGTGGACGTGACGCTCGTCCTGCTGATCATCTTCATGGTGACCACCCCCATGCTCCAGCGGGGCACGGACGTGGAGCTCCCCCGCTCCCGAACGGGGGCCGTGAAGGCAGAGGACCGCCTCACCCTGACGCTCGCCCGGGACCGCCGGGTCTACCTCAACGACCAGGAGGTGCCTCCCCAGGCGCTGGCCGCCCGGCTGCGGGCAGCGGCAGCCGCCCGTCCGGACCGCATCCTCTACTTCCGGGGGGACGCCACCGTCCCGTACGGGACGGTCGTCGAGGTGATGGACGCGGTGAAGGCGGCCGGCTTCGAGAGCGTGGGGATGATCACCGAGCGCACGGCGAACGCCCCGTGACCGGCCTCCTCGAGACCGGCGTCCGCCTTCTGACGGAGGCGCTGGCCGCCACGGGTTACCCGGGGATCGTGGTCGCCATGGCCCTGGAGAGCGCCTGCATCCCCCTCCCCAGCGAGGTCATCATGCCCTTCGCCGGCTTCCTGGCCGCCCAGGGGCGGTTCAGCCTGTGGGGGACCGCTCTCGCCGGGGCGGCGGGCTGCGCGCTCGGCTCCGCCGGCGCCTACTGGGTCGGGGCCCGGGGGGGACGAGCGGCTCTGCTCCGCTACGGGCGGTGGATCTTGATCAGCCCAGCGGAAGTGGAGCGGGCAGACCGGTTCTTCGCCCGCTACGGCTCCGCGGCCACGTTCCTCGCCCGCCTGCTGCCGGTGATCCGGACCTTCATCTCGCTGCCCGCCGGGGTGGCGCGCATGCCCTTCTGGCCCTTTCTCTTCTACGCCTTCGCCGGCTCCCTCCCCTGGTCCTACGCCCTGGCCTGGGCGGGATTCATCCTGGGGGAGCACTGGGAGCAGGTGGCGGGCTTCCTCCGGCCGTTCGAGGGGGCCATCCTGGTCGGCCTGGTGGGACTGACCGCCTGGTTCCTCTGGCACCGGCTCCGGCCGCGGCGGGCCCGCTGAGGCAAGCGCCCTGGAGGTGAGGGATGTTCCGCCTGATCCCGCGTGAGGAGAAGTTCTTCGACCTGTTCGAGCAGGCCGCCGGCAACATCCTGGCGGGGGCGCAGGCCCTGGAGCAGCTCATCGAGGCCGGCGGGAGCGACCCGGCCGCCGTCCAGAAGGTGGAGGATCTGGAGCACCAGGGGGACCGGATCACCCATGAGATCATCCGGAAGCTCCACCGGAGCTTCATCACGCCCATCGATCGGGAGGACATTCATGGCCTCACAAAGGCCCTCGACGACTGCCTCGATCTCATCTGGGCGGTCGCCGCGCGGACGAGCCTCTTCAGGATCACCGAGACCCCGCCCGAGGCACGGCGCCTGGCCCGCCTGATCGCCGACTCCTGCGGCGAACTCACCAAGGCCATCCGTGCCCTCCGAGAGATGAGGGACATGATTCCTTCCTGCGTGGAGATCCACCGGCTGGAAAACGAGGCGGACGACCTGGCGCGGGCCGCGATCGCCCGCCTCTTCGAGGGGGGGCACAGCCCCATCGACGTGATCAAGTGGAAGGAAATCTACGAGACCATGGAGACGGCAACCGACCGGTGCGAGGATGCGGCGAACATCGTGGAGGGGATCTTCCTGAAGAACGCCTGAGCCTCCGGAGCCTTCCCATGCCTGATGGCCTGCTCCCCGTCCTTCCGGTCCTCCTCCTGGTCCTGGCCGCCGAATTCGTCAACGGCTGGACTGATGCCCCGAATGCCATCGCGACCGTGGTCTCGACCCGCGTCCTCTCCCCCTCGCAGGCCCTGGTCATGGCTACCATCCTCAACGTGGCCGGGACCATGTCGGGGACCGCGGTCGCGGCCACCATCGGGAAGGGAATCGTCCGACCCGAGGTCATCGACTTGACGACGGTGGGAGCCGCCATGGTGGGGATTATCTTCTGGAGCACCCTCGCCTGGTACTACGGCCTGCCGACCAGTGAGAGCCACGCCCTCGTCGCCAGCCTCACCGGCGCCGGGCTGGCCGCCGCGGGGTCCTCCGCGCTCCTCTGGGACGGGTGGAGCAAGGTGCTCATCGGCATCCTCTTCTCCACATTCCTTGGCTTCCTGGGTGGCCTCCTCATCATGGGGACGCTTTACCGCCTCCTGGCCCAAAGCCGCCCGGGAACCGTCCGGCGGGGCTTCGGCCGCCTCCAGATCCTCTCCGCGGCCTTCATGGCCTTCAGTCACGGCTCCAACGATGGCCAGAAGTTCATCGGCGCCTTCAGCCTTGCCCTCCTCCTCGGGGGAATCCTGCCCGAATTCCGGATCCCCCTCTGGGTGATCCTCACCTGCGCCCTGACCATGGGAGTCGGAACCGCCGTCGGGGGCTGGCGGATCGTTCGCACCATGGGCCTTCGCATCACGAAGCTCGAGCCGGTGCAGGGGTTTGCCGCCGAGACAGGAGCGGCCTTGACCATCGAGCTCGCCTCCCGACTCGGGATCCCCCTCAGCACAACCCACACCATCAGCACCGCGATCGTGGGGGTCGGGGCGACCCGGCGCTTCTCCGCCGTCCGGTGGGGAGTGACGATTGAGATTGTCGCCGCCTGGATCCTGACCTTTCCCGTCTGTGGCCTGATCGCGTGGCTGATCACGAAGGCCTTCATGGCCCTCCGGTAGTGCCGCCCCTGTCCTGCCCGGGTCCGGCTTCGGGGCGCTCCCCACCTTCCTGCTCTCCCGTCGTCGGGGCCGTGCGGCCCGGCAGCGCCGATCACCGATTCGGCTTGACACTCCGGGAAAACGACCACTAGGCTGGCCGAGGGCTCACAGGTTGCCGCGGAGGTGTTCACGATGTTCGGGATCGGGATGCCCGAGCTCATTCTCCTGTTCCTGCTGGCCCTCCTCGTCTTCGGCCCAAAGAAGCTGCCGGAGATCGGGAAGCAGCTCGGGCGCGCCCTGGGGGAGCTGCGGCGGGCCTCGGAAGACCTGAAGGAGGGCTGGACTGCCGAGGTGGCGGCGGCTGAAGAGGCCGCCGCCCCGCCCCCGGCCGCTCCCGCTCCCCCGGGGGAGTCGGCTCCCGCGGACACCCCCGCCCCGCCGGAGACTCCTCCGCCGACGTCCGAGGCGACGGCGGGGGGCGGGGACGCCCCGCGCGAGGGATAGGGGGCCCCCGGCATGGCCGAGGCCAAGATGCCCTTCGTCTCCCACCTGGAGGAACTGCGGCGCCGCCTCATCATCTCGCTCATCGCGATCGGCGTCGGCTTCGTCCTCTCCTTCAACTATTCCGAGACGGTCCTCGCCCTCCTGAAACGGACCCTCACGACGACCACCTTTACCTTCCAGTGGACCTCCCCGTACCTGGTGTCGGTCCCCCGCCAGGCCCCGGAGCTGGTCTTCCTCGCCCCGGCAGAAGCCTTCTGGGCGCACCTGAAGCTCGGGTTCCTCACCGGCCTCCTGATTGCGCTGCCCATCGTGCTCTACGAGATCTGGAAGTTCGTGGCCCCCGGCCTCCTGAAGCGGGAACGGCGGTTCGCCCTTCCCTTCCTCTTCCTCTCGGTCGTCTTCTTCCTCGGCGGGGTCGCCTTCTGCTACCTCGTGGTGCTCCCCTTCGCCATGAACTTCCTCCTCACCTACAAGACCGAGGGCCTGCGACCGATGCTCTCCGTGGGCCAGTTCATTGACTTCTCCGTGAAGTTCCTCCTGGCCTTCGGGGTCATCTTCCAGTTGCCGCTGGCCATCGCCGTCGGCGCCGCGGCCAACCTGGTCTCCGCCAAGTTCCTGGCGCGCAACCGGAAGTACGCCATCCTGGTCAACTTCGCCATCGCCGCCATCCTCACCCCCACGCCCGACGTCTTCAACCAGACCCTGATGGCCGTCCCCCTTACCCTCCTGTACGAGGTGGGGATCCTCGCCGCCCGCCTGATCGAGAAGGCCCGCCGGAAGGCGCCGGTCACGGAGGCCGCTGGGGAGGCCTGAGGACCCGACGCCGTCAGGGAAGCCAGGTCCGGGCCACGACCAGCAGGCCCAGGAGCAGGCAGTAGAGGGCGAAGGGGTGCAGGGAGCGGGTCCGGAGGTACCGGAGGAGCCCGCCGACGGCGACGTAGCCTGTCACCAGCGCGGCGACGAGCCCGGTGAGCAGCGGCGCCCACGGGACGGGCGCGCCGCCGGAGAGGCGAAGGCCGAGGAGCTGGTGCACGCCGGCCCCGAAGATGATGGGGATCGCCAGGAGGAAGGAGAAGCGGGCCGCCGCCTCCCTCGTGAAGCCCATCAGCAGCCCGGCGGCGATCGTGGCCCCCGAGCGGGAGATGCCGGGCGCGATGGCCACCGCCTGCGCGATTCCGACGCAGACCGCCTCGCGCAGGCCGAGCGCCTCCAGCGGCCGGGAGCGCCGCCCGACCCGCTCCGCCAGGACCAGGAGCCCCGCCGTCCCCAGCAGGAACACCCCCACCCAGTCCGGCCGCGAGAAGAGCCCCTCGAAGAACCCCTTGGCGAAGTAGCCGGCTGCCGCCCCCGGGACCGTCCCGACGGCGAGAGCCAGGAGCAGGCGCCTCCCATCCGGCGCGCCCGCGAGGACGCGCCGCCCCAGTCCCACCAGGTCTGTCCAGAAATAGAGGAAGAGCGAGCCGAGCGTCCCGAGATGGACCGCCACGTCAAACGTGAGGCCCGGATCGGCCCACCCGAGGGCCCAGGGCACGAGGACCAGGTGGGCCGAACTGCTCACCGGCAAGAACTCCGTGAGGCCCTGCACCGTCCCGAGGACAAGCGCTGCCCAGAGGCTCACCC